>DASWGF010000041.1:0-31644 GCA_036393875.1 Candidatus Dormiibacterota bacterium | reverse complement strand
ACCGTCTTCAGGTTGGCGAGCGCGAGGTTCTGCACCGCGGTCGGAAGCGCCGCGTACTGCAGGGACGTGCCATCGGACTGGCCGTCGGTGACCAGCCACTTGAACAGGTACACGACCGCTCGGCCCTTGGTGGCGTCGGTGTAAGAGGAGTACAGGAAGACCCAGCTGAACGCCGTGATCGGGTACGACGTTGCGCCAGGCTCGTTCGTGATCGAGAAGTTGGTCGGGCTCACGCTGGTGTTGTGCGACGCGGCGGCCGTGGCCCCGGCGACGCTCGCCTGCACGTAGTTGCCGTCCGCATTCTTGAGAAATGCCTGGCTCATGCCGGCCTGCACGACGTACGCAAGCTCGTTGTAACCGATGGCACCGGACGTTGAGGTCACTTGCTGCGCGACGCCCGCGTTTTGGGCTGCACCGACGCCGGCCGGCCACGAGACCGCCTTGGCGACGCCCACCCTGGTCTTCCACTCGTCGGATACCTTGGATAGGTAGTCGGTGAAGTGGTAGGTCGTGCCGCTGCTGTCGGCGCGGTGGACGACCTGGATGGCGCTGTTCGGAAGGCTCACGCCCGAGTTCAGCGCGGCGATCTGCACGTCATTCCATTTCGAAATATGACCGAGATAGATGTTGGCGAGAGTCGGACCATCGAGCTGCAGCTTGCTGACTCCCGAGAGGTTGTAGGTGATCGCGATGACGCCCAGGGTGGTCGGCACCTGCACTAGCCCGGTCGCCCCGCCGGGGACTTTGGCCTGGTCCACGTCGGTCATCGGCACATCGCTGGCGCCGAAGTCAACGGTGCCCTTCTGGAAGGCCGAGATGCCGGCGCCAGAGCTTAGGGCCTGGTAAATCACCGTAACCCGCGGGTACTTGGCCTGGTAGTCGTGGAACGCCTTCTGATAGAACGGCGCGGGGAACGTCGCGCCCGCGCCAATCAGCGACCCGCTCCCTAGGTCGGCCGGAGTCGGTGACGCTGTGCTCGAGCCTCCGCACGCGACTGCGAACACGGCGGCCGCGATGCTGACGAGGGGTGCCCGCCTCAATGGTCTGCCTGCAAACATCAAACCTCCTCGACAGCTTGAACGAGCGCCGCAACCGACAAGCCCGACTGCCTTACCCTTGCTGCGGGTGGTTAGGGCGTGAAGCTGAGCTTGATCCCGCGCGAACGGCGCTTCTACGAGCTGTTCAGGCGGCAGGGAATGCTGGTCAGCGAGACCTTGACGGAGCTCAGCAATGCACTGCTGGAGGGCCGAAATCGGCATTCGCGCCTACGCGAGCTCGAGCACACATGCGACGACGTCACGCACGACATCTACAACCTGACAAATCTCACATTCACGACGCCGATTGATCAGGGCGACATATTGCGCTTGGCCCACGCACTCGACCAGGTCGTCGACCTCGCCGAAGAAGTCTCGGACAAGATCGACCTATACGAGATCGTCTCGATCACCGATTCAGCCAAGCGTTTAGGCGAATGCCTCTCGAAAGCAGGCATCGAGTTGGCGAAGGCGCTGGACTTGCTGGAAGACTTCATCGGTATAGGTTCTGTGCTTCAGGAGATTCACCGGCTCGAAAACGAGGGCGATTCGATCAATCGGGTTGCACTTCAGAAGCTTTTCGAGACCAACCACCAAACCCCTGCCGACGTCATCAAGTGGAAGGATCTTTACTCGCTCCTGGAATCGACTCTTGATGAGTGCGAGTCTGCGGCGGAAATTATCGAAACGATCGCCATCAAGGACGCTTGATCGGAATGACCTCTTGAGGGTCTTGAGGGGCGAAGACTATGGGGCGCCGATCGTCGAGGACATCGAGACGGTAGCCGACTCCGCGAAGAGTGGTCACGCGTATCCCGCTGCCCTCCAATTTTGGGCGCAGCCATGCCACGTGAACATCGACGGTCTTCGGTTCACCGACGAAACGGGCGCCCCAGGCGCCCGCCAGGATCCGGTCTCGACTCAAAGCGACCCCCGCGTTCTCAATCAGTACTCTCAGTAAGTCGAATTCGCGCGGCGTCACCTGTAATTCACAGCCTTCTACCTCAACGCGCCGAGCGCTGACGTCGAGCCTCAGACGGCCAATTTCGACACGAGAGTCAGATCGCCCGGTAGTCCGTTTTCTGATGAGAGCGCGTAACTGGGCGCAAACCAACGCCGGACCACTCCCCGAAGGCAACCACGCATCCGCGCCAATCGCCAGACAAGCCGCAGCCACCAGCTCGTCGGCACCGACTATCAAGAGTGACGCCGCGGTCGCTCTACAGACTGCTGCGGTCGCATCCACGAGGTCAGCCCCGTCCAGCACCACGGCATCGGCGGATGGCTCCCGAAGAAGCCCGCTCGCTTGCCGGTGCCACACAACATCGACGCCTTCGGGCGCCAATTGGCTCTTCAGCTGAGTGGCCAGACTTGCCGCACGGCCAATCACCACCACGCGGACCCGGCCGGCCTCAGTACTTAGAGACGTTCAATTCCTCCACATGGCCAGTGGCCAGGTAGACCACCCGCTCGCAGATGTTGGTGGCTCGGTCGGCAATTCGCTCGAGGTTGTGGGTGACCCAGATCATGTAAGTGGCCTCGGTTATGCGCCTATGGTCGGAGACCATCATTGAGATCAGCTCCTGGTAAGCACGGTCGTACAAGGCATCGATCTCATCATCTTCTCGGCACACGGCACGAGCTGCCTTGACGTCGCGACTGTTGAGGGCCGCCAGGGCGCGGACGACCATTGAGATGGTGAGAGAGCCCATATCGCCGATGACAGCCGGTACCGGCAAGGACGGATTCGGACCAAGCATCAAGGTCACCTTTGCGATTCCCTCGGCGTGATCTCCCATGCGTTCCAGCTCTGAGATCACGTAGAGGGCGGCAACCATCCACCTGGCGTTGCCGGCCTGGCTGCCTACCAATCGAGCGGTGATCTGCTCTTCGACCTGGTAGCGGAGGCGGTTGATCTCCAGATCTCCCCGTACCACCCTGTCCGCTAGCGTCAGATCGTGTCGGTTCAGCGCGATCAGGGCATCGCTCAGCGCCACCTCGACCAGGTGTCCCAGCTCCAGCAGCACGTCCTCGGTCACTCCCAGAATGTTAGAGGCAGCCTTAACGACGCCTTAACCCAAACCTCTTTAGCCTTCACGCCGGAGGATGGAATGAAACTGATCCCGCTACCGCGAGGTCAACGGTTCTTCGAGCTGTTTCGGAAGCAGGGAGACCTGGTCAGCGAGACGCTCACCGAGCTGAGCAAGTCTCTCCTGGAGGGCAGAAGCCGCCACGCCCGGCTGATTGACCTCGAACACGAATGCGACGAGGCTACTCATCAGATTCACAACCTGGTCAACAGCACCTTCATAACGCCACTCGACCAGGAGGACATCCTTTTGCTGGCGTCCAGCCTGGACGACGTTGTCGACCTGGCGGAAGAGACCGGCGACAAGATCGACCTTTATCGGATCCAGGCTATTTCGGATCCGGCCAAGCAGATGGGGGAATACCTGGCGAAAGCGGGTCTCGAGATCGCCGCGGCGCTGGACCAGCTGGAAGGATTTGCCAAGTTAAAGCCCCACCGTCTCGAAATCCACAGGCTCGAAAACGAGGGCGACCGGCTCACCCGCGCAGCTATCGGAGAGCTGTTCTCGAAAGTCAGTGATGCCGCCGAACTGGTGAAGTGGAAGGACATCTACGACCTGCTCGAAGCCACCATGGACGCTTGCGAGCACGCCGCCAACGTCATGGAGACGATCGCGATCAAGAATGCCTGAGACTGCGATCCTCCTTTGGGCCACGATCGCGGTCGCAGTTCTGTTCGATTTCACCAACGGTTTCCACGACACTGCGAATGCAATCGCCACGTCGATCTCAACTCGTGCGCTCTCGCCTCACGTGGCAGTCGGGCTCTCGGCCTTGTTCAACCTCGTCGGTGCGGTAGTCACCGTAGCCTTCTTCCAGGCGAAGGTCTCCAATACCATCGCGAGCACGCTAGCCATCAAGCCGGGACTTGTGGTTGTGATGGCGGCCCTGATCGGCGCGATCTCGTGGAACCTGATCACCTGGTACCGCGGACTGCCGAGCAGCTCGACCCACGCGCTCATCGGAGGCCTCTGCGGCGCGGGCATTGCGGCAGCCGGCGGCCTGGGCGGGGTGAAATGGGCGGCGTTGGGCAAGCAGATCGCGAGCCTTGTGATTTCGCCACCGCTGGGTTTCATAGCCTCAGCGGTCTTTGCGATCCTGCTTATCCTTGTCGTGCACCGCTTGCAGCTGCGACCAACTCCTGTCAACCGCACATTCCGTAGGCTGCAGGTTCTCACTGCTGCCTTCCTCTCATACTCGCATGGCGCCAACGACGCGCAGAAGACCATGGCCGCGATCACACTCGCCTTGATTGCGTCGGGCAACCTTACGAAGTTTCAGGTCCCCCTCTGGGTGGTCTTCCTGTCCGCCGCGACCATCGCCTTCGGCACCTACGCCGGCGGCTGGCGCATCATCCGAACTTTGGGCTGGAGCATCATCAAATTGGAGCCGGCAACTGGCCTGGCCGCTCAGCTCATGGGAGCGACCGTCATCCAGGGCGCGACCCTGATCGGTCTGCCCGTGAGCACCACCCATGTGATCACAGGGTCGGTGATGGGAGTCGGCGCGAGCCGGAAGCTCTCAGCCGTGCGTTGGGGACTCGGTGCAAACATCGCCGCCGCTTGGCTCGTGACGATCCCGGCAGCGGCGGTCATTTCATGGGTCGCGTTCGCCATCCTAGACACGGCCGGCGTGCGCGGTTAGCCGAAACGGACTCGGCCAACAAGACAACTGTCGAGCGCGTTGTGTATAAAGGATGTCGACAGAGAGTGCAGCGCAGGTAAACTCACACCATTACGTCGCCATCGGTTACATGAATAGACATACGTCCTAGCCCGCCGATCAAGCAGACGAAGGAGCAATGTTGGCTACCAAGATCCTCGAGTTGACCGATGTGAATGTGATCCGCGCGGCGGGCGGCGTCGTCTACCGCACCGATCCATCAGGCGAGACAGAGCTCGCGATCATTCACCGCCCCGCATACGACGACTGGACTCTGCCCAAAGGCAAAGTCGAGCCAGACGAGACGCCGGAGGACTGCGCTCTGCGCGAGGTCCGCGAAGAGACAGGGTTTCGCTGTGAGATCGAGCGGCCACTCGGGTGCACCGCCTACGTCGATCGGCGCGGCCGCGACAAGGTCGCGTGCTATTGGCTCATGGAGGCCAAGGGCGGACGCTTCAAGCCTGGCGTTGAGGTCGACAAGCTGGCGTGGGTATCGGTCGCGGATGCGATCAAGCGCCTGACGTACCCGCGCGACCGGAAGCTGCTCGAAGCCCAAGACCTACCGTAGTTGCCCTGGCCTCCCCTGGCCTCCCCACTTGTGGGGAGGTCGGCCCGGCCCGCAGGGCCCGGCCGGGTGGGGAGATACGAGCCCAGCATCTCCACTAGCTAAGCTGAGTTCATGCAGACCCTGGCGACCGACCGGCTGGTCATCGCGGGTGTCGAGCTTCGATCACGTCTTTTCCTCGGCACCGGCAAGTACGCCGACGACGAGACCATGCTCGCGGCGCTGAAAGCTTCCGGGTGCGAGCTCGTCACTGTCGCGCTGCGCCGCCTCGACCTCGACGACCCCAACAAGAGGACCCTCCTCGACGTGATCGATTGGAAGCGGTACCGCATCCTTCCGAACACCGCCGGCTGCCGCACCGCCGACGAAGCGATCCGCATCGCACGTCTGGCGCGGTCGATGGGCCTCTCGGACTGGGTGAAGCTCGAGGTCATCCCCGACCCGCGTTACCTCTTCCCCGACCCCGAGGAGACGCTGAAGGCGGCTCGTTCGCTCGTGACGGAGGGCTTCAAGGTCCTGCCCTACATCAACGCCGACCCGGTGCTGGCCAAGAAGCTCGAGGAGATCGGCACCGTCACCGTGATGCCGCTCGGTTCGCCGATCGGCTCCGCCCAGGGCCTGCAAACTTTGGAGCAGATCCGGATCATCATCGAGCAGGCAAGGATCCCCGTCGTCGTCGACGCCGGCATCGGCTCGCCATCGGACGCGGCGCGCGCGATGGAGCTTGGAGCAGACGCGGTGCTGGTCAACACTGCGATCGCGCTGGCCCAGGATCCTCAGCTGATGGCCGAGGCCATCGCGGGAGGCGTGGAAGCGGGCCGCAAGGCGCACACGGCCGGGCTCATCCCCAAACGCGACCACGCGAGCCCCAGTTCGCCCACCGAGGGCATCTCGCCTTCGCGCTAGTCATCCCAGTCGCGATGGCGATCGTCACGACCGCGAGCGCCGGCATGAAAGCGGCCGGACGGTCCACGATCCTGCAGGTGCGCGCTCCTCTGTCGACCGCCCACGCGACCGAGCTCGAGACAACCGCATTGGTGGCGAGCTCGCCGGTGCCTGTGATCGTCAGCTCCCGATGCGACATCGCGCTCGCCGCCGGCGCGGCCGGCGTCAACCTGCCCGAGAACGACATCCCTATCGGCGCGGCTCGCGTGCTGATGGGCGAGAGGATGGTTGGTCGTTCGGTCCATACGCTCGAGAGCGCGCTCCGCGCCGAGGGCGAAGGCGCCGACTACGTGATCTTCGGTCCGGTCTGGCCGAGCGCAAGTCACCCCGCGTCCACCCCCGCCGGCATCAACGCGCTGGCTGATGTGGCCCACGCCCTGCGCATTCCTGTGCTTGCGATCGGCGGCGTGACCGAGGGACGTATCGCCGAATGCCATGCGGCTGGTGCAGCCGGTTTCGCGGCGATCGGTTTGTTCGAGTGATCGCGCTTCAAGTCAACGGCCGGCGTGTGGAGCTCGACGGGTCGACCACGCTGCTTGCTTACCTGGAGAAGCTGGGTGTGAGCGCGCGAGCGGTCGCGGTTGAGCTCAACGGTGAGATCCTCGAGCGATCCGCGTACCAGGACGCCAAGCTCGACGATGGTGATGTCGTCGAGATCGTGCGCATGGTCGGCGGCGGCGCGTTGAGCTAGCGCCCCTTCTCCCTGATCGCCGCCTCGGCCTCTTCGCGCTCGTCCCACGGTTCGGCGCCCGCGGCCATCTGCATCGTGCGCTCATGCCCCTTGCCCGCCAGCAGGACGCTGTCGCCTGGCCTCGCGACCTCGATGGCGCGTTTGATCGCTGCGCGCCGGTCGAGCACGATCTCGTAGTCCATGCCCGGCGCTTTGCCGATGACCCCCGACTGCACATCCCTTGCGATCTCCGCCGGGTCTTCCCGGAGCGGGTCGTCGGTCGTGATGATGAAGAAGTCGGAAAGATCGGCCGCCGCTTTACCCATCCCAGGCCGGTCGTGGTCGGAGCGCGCCGTCGAGCCGAAGACGGCGATCAGCCGGCCGCGAGTGAAAGGACGTAGCTCCGCCAGTGCGCTCGCGAGCGCACCGGCCGAATGCGCGAAGTCGATGAAAACGCTGAAGTCCTGCCCGAGGTCGACGCGCTCCAGCCGTCCTCGCACTCCATCGAAGCCGGCCAATCCAGGACCGATCTCCTCGATGGGCACGCCCACCGCGAGGCAGACACCTGCTGCGCAGAGCGCGTTGTAAACGTTGAAGCGCGCCGGGACGGCAAGCGACACCTCGGTCTCGCCGAGTGGCGTCTTCAGCCGGAAGCGCGAGCCCGTCGCCGTCATCGAGAGGTCGAGTGGGTGCAGGTCGGCGGCGGTGGTCATGCCGTAGGACCAGCGTCGCGAGATCGCGCGGCGCGATAACCGCTCGTAGCTGGGGTCGTCGCGGTTGAGCACGGCGGTCTTCTCGATCCCCTTGTCAGCGCCGCCGGCAGCGAGGTCGATGAGTCGAGCTTTCGCTTCGAGGTAGTCCTCCCAGGTCGCGTGGTAGTCCATGTGGTCGTGGCCCACGTTGGTGAAGGCAGCGACGTCGAAGTCGCAAGCGCCCACCCGATCCTGCACCAGCGCATGCGAGGTCGTCTCGATGACGGCGCACCTCACGCCTGCGTCCGCCATGCGGCGAAGCCATTCCTGCACTTGCGGCGCCTCGGTCGTCGTCTGCCCGCTCGTGTTGTCGGTCTCCGCTCCACCCACCGAGAAGGCCACCGTACTCATGGCGCCGGCGACGATGCCGGCAGCCATCAACACGTGCTCGGTCATGTGGGTCACGGTCGTTTTGCCGTCGGTGCCCGTGATCCCTGCCACATGTAAGTGACGCGAGGGCCGTCCGTAAAACTCCGCGGCCACCTCGGCCAGGCCCGCACGAGTCGACGGGAGTCTCAACACAGGCGTGCCGGGCTGGACCTCAACCGGGCGGTCGATGGCGACCGCCACGGCGCCCGCGGCGACCGCGCCGGCGAGGAACGAGTGACCGTCCGAGTTGATTCCCTTCACAGCCACGAACAGGTCGCCGGGCTTCACCTGGCGCGAGTCGTATGCGATCCCGCCGACCTCCACATCGCCGTTGCCTTCGAGCACGGCCCCGGGCACGCCGCGCGCCAGGTCCTCGAGCCTCATATCTGGCTCGCAGCATAATCGGGGAGTGATTGCGGAAATCGGCGGGCACAGGTTCGACTGGGGCAGCCGGACCTATGTGATGGGCATCGTGAACGTCACGCCCGATTCGTTCAGCGGCGATGGCCTCGGGCATGATGTCGAGGCTGCGGTCGGGCAGGGCCTGCGCATGGTCGCAGAAGGCGCGGTGATGCTCGACGTCGGCGGCGAGTCCACACGACCGGGGCACATTCCCGTCAGCGCGGCAGAAGAGATCGCGCGGACCGAGGAGGTCGTCCGGCGCCTGGCGCGGGAGTCGCACGTTCCTGTTTCCATCGACTCGTACAAGCTCGAGGTGGCGGTCGCGGCGGTGGCAGCCGGAGCCACGATCATCAATGACGTTTGGGGGCTGACGCGATCGCCCGGTCTGGCCGACGTCGCGGCTCGTCATGACTGCGCACTGGTGCTCATGCACAACCAGGACGGCACCGAGTACGCGGGCGACCTGATGGGCGAGGTCAAGCGATTCCTCCGGACTTCCGTCGACGCCGCGGTGGCGGCGGGCGTCGCGCGCGAGCGCATCCTCATCGACCCAGGCATCGGCTTCGGGAAGACCGCCGACCAGAACTGGGAGGTCATGCGCCGCCTCGTGGAGCTCCGTGAGCTCGGCCAGCCCGTTCTCGTCGGGACCTCGCGAAAGTCGTTCATCGGCAAGCTCCTCGAGGTGCCGGCCGATGAGCGCCTGGCCGGCACCGCCGCGACCGTGACCGCCGCGATCCTGCGCGGAGCAGACGTCGTGCGAGTCCACGACGTGCGCGAGATGATGCGCGTCGCGCGCGTCGCCGACCGAATGCGGTGACGATCGCGTATCTCGGCCTCGGTTCGAACCTGGGGAGACGTGATCGCAACCTCTCGGCGGCGCGCCGGCGCCTGCGTCAAAAGGGAGCGCGCATTGTGCGTCATAGCCGCGTCATCGAAACCGAACCTTGGGGAGTGACCGATCAGCCCCGATTTCTGAACCAGGTCCTCGAGGTGGAATGGCAGGGATCGCCTCGTCAGCTGCTGCGCGCGGCCAAGGCCGTCGAGCGCGAGGGCGGCCGCAAATCCACTTGGCGTTGGGGCCCACGCGTCATCGACGTGGACATCCTCTTGTTTGGTAGCGAGCACGTTTCCGAGCCCGACCTGCAGATCCCACACCCTCGAATCGCGCAGCGCCCCTTCGTCCAGGACGCCCTTAAAGAGCTCGGGGCCGGGGGGGGCCGTCGCCCGTCGGCGTAAACCAGATTCGCGTCGAGCGTAAGGAGGAAACGCTAAGAGCGGGCTAAGCCTCGGCTAACGTTTGCAATCAGGCCGGGCGGGCGTTCGTGAACCGGTAGCCGATGCCTGGCACCGCGAGTATGTAGTAGGGCCGCGACGGCTGGCCCTCGATCTTGCGGCGCAGGTTGCGGATGTGGACGTCGATGACTCGCGTCTCGATCGGATACTCGTAGCCCCAGATGGAGTTGAGGATCTTCTCGCGACTGAGCACCTTGCCGGCGTTGCTGGCCAGGAACGTCAGCAGGTCGAACTCGGTGTGGGTCAGCTCCACCTCCTGCCCCGCCCTGTAGATGCGACGCTCGTTGACGTCGATGAGGAGGTCGCGGAATTCCAGGCGGTTGCGTGCGGCCTCCGCCGATTCCATCCGCATCCGGCGCAGGTGGGCCGCGATCCGCGCCGCGAGCTCGCGTAGGCGAAGTGGCTTGACCACGTAATCGTCCGCGCCGATCTCGAGCGCGACCACGGCGTCGATCTCGTCGGAACGCGAGCTCATCATGATCACCGGCACGGCGGTGTCCTTCTTGCGCAGCTCGCGGCAGACGTCGAAGCCCGATGCGTCCGGCAGGGTCACTTCGAGGAGGACCAGGCTGGGGTGCAGCGCATCGACCTGGCGCAAGCCTTCGGCGCCGGTGTCCGCCTCGACGACCTGGTACCCGTCCTGGGCGACGGCGGACCGCACATCCTCCCTTGTCGCCGGGTCGCCGTCGACGACGAGGACCTTGCGGGCCCCGTACGACTGTGCCATGCCCAAAATCCTAACCGATTTGAAGGATTGTTAGGAGATGTTGCGTTTCAGGCCCCGAATGCGGCCACGCGCCTTCTTCTCCAGGCCGATCAGCCGCGAGCCGGCCTCCGAAAGCACGAGCTCCCAGGCGCCTGCATAAGTCACTTCCTCGCCGCCGAACTCGGCCTTGAAGAAGCCGAGCCCGTGCCAGGGGTGTTCGGGGCCGGCGTCCGGGGGCGGCACGCCCCAAAGGTCGTAGTCGCGGCAGCCACCGGTCGCGGCCGCCTTGATCCCGGCCCACCACGCCAGGTCGTTGGCCATGAGCTCGGGATGCACCCCGCTTCGCCCCGCGAACAGGTGGTAGGCGCGACCGGCATGGCGCGCGACCAGAACCGCAGCGAGTGCCTCATGCGTGCTCGGGTGGCGGGCGACGTACGTGCGGCACCAGGGAAGCTGGTCGAGGAGCAGCTCGTAGTAGCTCCTCGCCGGCAGGTGGATGGCCTCGCGCCTCTCCACCGCCGTGGACTGCCGTTCCAGCTCGGCGGCGTCCCTTCCCTCCTCGACCACAACCCCCCGCCGCTCGCCCGCCCGGATGTTGTAGCGGCGGCCGTGCTTGAACGTTGCGAGCATTTGATCTGGCGTCGCCAGCGAGAGGATGCGTGTGTGCTGCGGCTGTACCGCCGCAGCGCCACTGAAGCCACGCGCGCGCATCGCCTGGCCGAGCTCGAGCGGGGCTTCAGGTTCCACCACGATGCGCGCGACCTTTGTGGACCGCGCCCAGTCGACAAGGGCCGCGACGGCTTCTGGCGATGCTGGCACCGGCCCTCGCGGCACGTATGCCTCGCGTACGGGGCCGATTCCGCGCAGCTGCACACTCGCCATCGCCCCACCTGCGAGCCGGACTCTTTCGACGGTCCAGCCGGCGCGGGACTGGACCTCTCCCCAGCCCCACGTCTGCAGGAGCGGAGCGGGTGATGCGCGCTCGTCGAGCTCCGCGTCCCAGATCGTCTGCTTGCCGCTCACTCGGAGCCCTCGAGATGGCTCGTGTCATTGACGCCTGAAACCACAAACCGCCCATTGCGCTTCTCGATCACCGAGATCGATGCGTTCTCGATCCGGAACGGGAACAAGCCATGGTTTGGGCGCCCGACGACCCGATGCAGGGCGACCTGGATAACCCCGCCGTGGGTCACGACCAGGATGTCTCCGTGATCGTGGCGCGCGAGGATCGAGTCGATCTCGGCAACGACCCTGGTCTCGAACGGCGCCGCGCCCTCTCCGCCCGGGACGACATCCCAGCTCGGTTCCTCCGTCCACCGCGCCCAGGCGTCCGGAAATCGCTGCGCCAGCTCATCGGTGTTGAGCCCCTCCCAATCGCCGAGGTAGATCTCCCTCAGGCCCGTCGTCGGGCTGGGCGAGCCGCCAGTCGCGTCGCTGATCACCTGAGCGGTCTGAAGGGCGCGCCTGAGGTCGCTCGAGTAGAAGCCTGCAAAGCGGTGACGAGCCAGCCGCCGACCAACGCGCATCGCCTGGCGGCGACCTTCCTCCGAGAGTGGGGGGTCGAGCTGGCCCTGGATACGGTGCTCGCGGTTCCAGGTCGATTGGCCATGACGGACCAGCAACAATCGCGCGGGCGAAGGTTTCGACGGGAGAGGGAGGTCTGGCGGCTCCGGGCGCGCGAATCCGATCTTGATATCTATACTAGCTTCTCTTAGTCCATCGATCGGTGTTGGGCCGATCTCGGGAGACGACTTTGCAGTCACACGGCACGCTCGCCGAAATCACCCTACGCTCGCTTCTGGAATCTGCCCAGGGCGAGAGGTCGACAGGTACCCTTACCCTCCGAAATGGCAACGGTGAGTCGACCGCGCTTTACTTCCTGTTCGGCCATCTCTTCCACGCCGAGGGCAATGGCAAAGCGGGCGACGATGCCGTCGTCAGCGCGCTCGGCTGGACGAAGGGCGAATTCGAGTTCGACGCCAAGGCCAAGCTGCCGGCTGACGAGACCGTCAAAGCCGGCATTCCCGAGCTGGTCCATGCGGCCGAAGGCGCGCCTCGGGACGCGCCGACCCAAGCGCCCCCTCAACCCTCGCCGCAGAGCAGCAACGCCGTGGCGTCCCCTGAGCGCGCAGAGAATCCTGAACCGGAGAGAAAGTTGGACGCACCCCAGCCGCGACGAGGCGTGAAGCACCGACCTCAGCCCAAGCACGGGCGCGAACCGATCCCAGTGCCAGCCGGCCAGGTCATCTATGACTCGTTGAAGACATCGTTCGTCGATTTCCCGCGTCTGATCACGACCCTCGAGAAGGAGGGCTACACAGGCTATGTCCGCCTCCTCACGGATGATGCCGCCGGGCTCATTCTCTTCAAAGACGGCGCGGCGCTCGAATGCCTGTACGACGGCGCGAGTGATGCTGCAGGTCTTGTGCTTGGAAAGGAGGCGCTGCATCACTTCAACCAGGACGTCACGGCCGGCCACGGTGTGCTCGACGTCGTCGGCCTTTCGCCGGAGCTGATTGACGGTCTCTATGAGCTCACCGTCTCGAAGCCGATGTACACCGAGCTGTATGCCGCCTGGGTCGATATGCGGGCCCTGCTCAAGTTCCTGAGCGATCGGAAGTTGAGCGGGAGCGTCATGATCCGCTCCAGCGCGGGCACAGGCGTGATCATCATGTCCGAGGGTGACCTCGCCGGTGCGTATACGAGCGAGTCGCGTGACATCTCCGACAAACCCGACCGCGCGCTCGCGCTCTGCGACGACCCAATGGCGATGATCGAGGTCAAGTCGGCCGACACCGTCAAGCACCCGCCGCTCGATGTCGATGAGGTCGTGACCCCAGGCCAGCGGTCGGCGCCGCGCAACAACCCACTGCCCCCGCCCGCGCCCCCGCCGGCGCCGCCGGTTCAGCCGCCGCCGACGCAGCAGTTCCCGGTCATCCAGACACCCGCGCCCATGCCCGTCGCTCCACCGGTCCTGGCCCCCACGGCCACATATCCGGCCTTTCCCACGCCCCAGGCGACGCCGGCGCAGGTCGCTCCAACGACGCCGCCGCCTGGCGCCGGCGGCCCCCAGCTGGACTGGGGCTCGATCGTCGCCGAGCTGCAGGCCATGGCCGAAGACTCGTTAGGCAACCGCGCCCGCAAGGTCAAGGACATTCTCGGCGCGGCCGATCCGTCGCTGCCGGGGATCGAAGGCGCCATCGACCAGGTCCCGAGCATCTCGCTCCTCTTCGTCGATTCTTCACGGCTGGAACAGCTCGCTCAGGAGATGAGGGCCAGGCTCAAGTCGCACCTGTAGTGGTGCCCCGGTCGGCAGCCTGACGTTGTGAAGACGGCGGCGATCGCGGCAGCGGTGCTCGTGCTGAGTGCGCTGGCGGCGTGCGGCGGCAGCCCGCCTCAGATCATCGACTACTCGCCTGAGCGGGGCGCGGTCGATGTCTCGACCGCGGCCCCGGTCCGGATCACCTTCGACCACGACGTGAACAAAGACTCGGTGGCCGGCAGGCTTTCGCTGGTGCCTGCCACCGACGGCAATGTGGTCTGGCTCGGACCCCGCCAGCTTGAATACCAGCACGCGACCCTCCAGCCGAGCACGGCCTATGAGGTCGTTCTGCGCGAGGGCTACACGGACCTCGCCGGCAACGCATACACGCTCCGCCATCATTGGTCCTTCACCACCGAGGGTCCGCCGACCGTGACCGGATCCAGCCCGGCCAACAACCAGAACGATGTCGATCCTGCCTCGTATCTGTCCATCGATTTCACGCGCGAGATGGACGCCTCGACATTGAGTGGCGCGATCACCATCGAGCCGTTCGTGTCTTTCGCACTTCGCCTCGATCCGACGGAGGGAAGGCGCGTAGTGCTTGCACCGGACTCGCTCCTGGATCCATCGACGTCCTACACCGTCGACGTCACGACGGCTGCCCTCGATGCGCACGGCAACCGGCTGGATCGCAACCAGAGCTTCGTCTTCCAGACAGGCCTCGCCCTGCCGCTGCGGCATTGGGTTGCATTCGCCACCGCTGTCGCCGGCGGTCCCTCGGGCGGAGTGTGGATCGTCAACGAATCAGGCTTTCCGCGCCGCTTGGTCGACGCGGCGTCGGTGCAGTCGTTCAGCTGGTCTCCAGATGGATCGAGTCTTTTGATCCAAACGGATATTGCAAGCTGGACGGCCTTCACTCCGGCCGGTGGCTCGGCCCCGCTGCCCTTCACGGCCACCTGGGCCGCAGCACTGGCCGCCGGACTCGGGTACGTCTACATCGACAGGGACGGCACTCTCCACCGCTGGTCAGCGGATGGCACGGACGAATCCATTGCCACCAATGTGTCTGCCGCGGCCAGCGCGCCGAGCGGCCAGAGGGTCGCGTTCGTTCGAACCAACGGAACGGCATCGACCTTGTGGGGCTATGACGTGGGCTTGAGATCGCAGTACGAGCTGTCGAGTGAGGCGGGGGCGGTGAGCGACCTCAGCTGGTCACCGGCCGCCAACCGCATCGCGTACCTGCGTCAGGACGGGGGCTCCATTTCCCTCCGCGTCCGGAGCCTGACCGGTCAAGCGTTGACGTCTACCATCGCCACCGGCGACATCGGCCATCCGACGTGGTTGCCGGATTCGACGCATGTCGTGTTCGCGGCCGGCATCGCGACCGGCGACGGATTTGCACGCAAGGCATTCCTGCTCAGCGTGATCGCTCCGCCGGCGGCCCTGACCACTGCGCTCGCAATCCCTTCCAGCCTCGCCCTCGACGTGGCCGACCCTGTCCCGTCGCCCGATGGTCACCAGATCGCATTCGTGAGCCAGGATCAGGTGTGGTTGATGAACGCAGACGGCACGCGGCCAACGGCCCTCACGCGTTTCGACAGCTCGTCGTTCCCGTTCTCATGCCGGACGCCCGCCTGGACGCGCCTCTAGCGCGTCCGACTCTAAATAGACGCGCCTATAGCGCGTCCGACTCTGGATGGACGCGACTTTAGTCGCGGCCGACGTTGGTCTGGAGTTGCTCCGTCTGATCCCGATCGACAGCGCGATCGAACAGCTCCTCGAGCCGGTCGGCTGTGCGCGTCCACGAGAACCGCTGCGCGAGCAGGCTGCCACGCCGCCCCATCTGCTGGGCAAGCTCGCGATCCGCAAGCAAGCGCCCGATACGATCGGCGTACGCCGCTGGATCGTCGCCGTCGATGAGGTAGCCGCTCACCTCGTCGCGCACGACCGAGCGCAACCCCGGAACGCCCGACGCGACCACCGGAGTGCCACACGCCTGCGCCTCGAGAGCGACGAGCCCGAAGGATTCGCTGTACGACGGCATGATGCAAGCGTCCGCCGCCGAGTAGAAGTACGGCAGCTCGTGGTGGGCCACCGACCCCAGGAAGTCGACGTGATCACGCACGGCCAGCGATGAGGCGACCGACATGAGGCGGTCCTTCTCGCTCTCATCACCATCGCGGCTGTCCTCGCCGACGACCAACAGGCGCAGGTCTGGATACGCGCGGCCCTTCAGCAGGGCCAATGCGCGAATCGCGATCTCGACGCCCTTCAGCCGCTCGAGCCGGCCGACGAAGAGCAGCAGCGGTGCGCCCGAATAGCCGATCTTGTGCCGGGCCTCGGCGCGATCGAGCGGCCTGAATGTGGCGAGGTCGACCCCGGGCGGGACGATGAACACGCGATCGGGGCTCGCGCCATAGGAGTTGACGAGCTCCTCGCCTTCATCGGCCGTAGAGGCGATGAGCAGGTCGGCCTCCCGGGCGATCTCACCCTCGACCCGGATGCGCATGGCAGGCTCAGGGCGGGCGCCGCTGGCGAGCCGCTTGTTCTTGACGAGTCCCAGGGTGTGGGCGACGTGCGCCCAGCGCACCGCAAGCTGCGGCCGTAGCAGACACGCGACCTCGCCGGAAAGCCAGTAATGCGAGAAAAGGAGGTCGTACTGGAGGCCCTGGATCTCGGCGAAGGCGCCGACCTGCTCCGCAAACGCGGGCGCCTCGTTGAGCAGCGAGTACTTGTCGAGCCCGTTGCCAGCGGCGAGGTAGATCACCCGTGACAGCGCAGCCAGGGTTTCGATCGCGGGGTCGTCGCGCGACTGCAGGCGTGTGAACACGTCGGTGGCGATGCCCCGGTCGCTGAAGGCGCTGCAGACCTCGCGGACGTAAACGTTGAGGCCGCCGTTGGCGTTTTGACCCAACGAGGCTGTGGGCGAGGTGTGCATGGATATGACCGCGATCCGCCTCGGAGCGCGGTCGGAGATCAATCTGGTCGGCTCAGCCACGGTAGGCCGATCTCGCGTCGAGCCAGCGCCTCGAGACGCAGCAAAACCCAGAACGAGAGACCGGCGAGCAGGACGGCATATCACTTCAAAACGTACGCGCTTCCTTGCTATTCCGTGCCTGGCCTCCCCGCCACGCGGGGAGGTCGGCCCCGGCCGAAGGCGGCGGGCGGGTGGGGGAGTGGAGTTTTCAGCGGTTATGATCTTGGCGGCATGCGCCTGGTCAAGGGCTTCAAAGTCTCCGCCCTGGTCGCACTGGCGATCCCCGCCATGCTTGCGCTCACGGCGATCACCACGCTGGCCGATGCCTCGCCGTCCCCTACCGTCGCCCTCCCCGGGGATCCCACCCGCGGCGCCACGCTCTATGGCGCGAACTGCGCCACCTGCCACGGCGCCAACCTCGAGGGTGGCATCGGTGCGGTGCTCAATCCGATCGACAAGCTCCCGGGGGCGGCGAATCCGCTCGACCCCGCGTTCCTGATCCAGATCATCACCAACGGGCGCCAGCCCCAGGCCGGGGACCCGAAATCGATCCCGATGCCGGCGAAGGGCGGCAACCCCAACCTGACCGACCAGGACACCAAGGACCTGGCCGCCTACATCATTCAGCAGAATCAGATCAATCCAAGCTCGCTCCCACTGGCGGCGGGGGAGCTGGCCAAGCGGACGATTTTCTGGGTCAGCATCGGCATCCTCTCCATGCTCTTCGTGACGTTCCTCCTGGCCCAGTACAACATTCGGTGGATCGCGCGCCGGGCGGCGGCGCGACGCAGGTAGGCGCCCACCCGGCGGACACAAGCCCCCGCTCCGCGCCGTCCCCGGTGTCGACGCCAACAGGCGGCGCGCCCAGGATCCTGATCCTTTTCAGCGATACGGGCGGGGGCCATCGCGCCGCGGCAAGAGCGCTGACCGATGCGTTGAAGCAGCTCGATCCGACTTGCGACGTGACCGTGGCCGATCCCCTCATCTCGCAGGGACCGGCAGTTGTGCGCCGGCTCGCGTCGCTTTACTCACCGATGATCCAACGGTCCCGCGCAGCCTGGGGCGCCGTCTACCACTCAAGCAACACCAAACCGACCTTCGCCGCGATTCGCGCGGTCTTCGGTCCGGGGGTGCGGAAGGTGATCGTCGACCTGGTGGCCAAGCACGACCCCGACGTCTTGCTCTCCGTCCATCCGCTGCTGAACCACATCGCCCACCAGGCCATCCTCAAGTGCGGACGGCCTCGAGCGCTGATGACGGTCATCACCGACCTCGTCGATTTCCATCGCGGCTGGACCTTCAGCCGGGCCGACCTGGTCGTGGCGCCGACCGAGCTCGCCCGCAAGGTCGCCCTGCGCCGGCGCGTGCCGGCCGATCGCATCAAGCTGCTTGGACTGCCGGTCGATTTGCGTTTTCGCCCTCCGGCTCCGGGCGAGAAGCACGCGCTGCGCCGCCGTTACGGCCTCGACGAGGCACGATTCACTGTCCTCGTCATGGGCGGCGCCGCGGGTGTGGGCAACCTGATCAAGCAGGTGCGCGTGCTGGCTTGGGAACCCCACCAGTGGCAGGTCATCGCAGTCTGTGGGCGCAACGAGAAGCTGCGGAGCCGCCTCGCTCGCGTCCGTTTCGCGACCCCGACCCTCGTCCTTGGCTTCGTCGACAACATGCCGGAGCTGATGCGGGCATCGGACGTGATCGTGACCAAGGCCGGACCCGGCGCCATCGCGGAGGCCCTGGCGACCGGCGTCCCAGTGCTGGTCACCGGCTTCTTGCCTGGGCAGGAATCGCCGAACGTGGACTTCGTGGTCGAAGCCGGCTTCGGCGCATTTACCCCCAGGGAGAGCGATCTTCTCGACGAGGTGCGCGTGCTGGCTGAGGGCGGGCCGACATGGCAGGAGATGTCGCGGAAGGCCGCTGAGATGGCGCACCCATACGCATCGTCCGACATCGCGCGCGAGTGCCTCCTGCTCGCGGCTCGCTACAGGGCGTCGGCGCAGGCGAGACGGTAAGGGCAGAGGCGGCAGCGCCGCCGGTCGGGCCGCGATTCGAATTGCCCGGCCCTCACTCCATCCGCCACCTCGCCGCCCTGCCGCTCTGCTTCGGAAAGCAGCTGGCGGCTGGGTTCGACGCGCACCGAGTCGCCCGAGGCCAGGTATACGATCTCGAGCTCGACGGGATCGAGCTTGAGCGCCGCTTCCGCGCCCAGCGCATAGAGCGCCAGCTGCAGGTCGCGCGGCCGGCGCGCGAGGGGCCGGCCGGTCTTGTAGTCGATTATCCGCCAGCTCCCGGACGTGCGATCGATACGGTCGATGACGCCGTTGAGCGTCCAACCGTCGACCGCGATTGTGAACGGCTGCTCGAGGTACTCCGGCCGAGCATCGAGACCACCCTGCTTGCGAAAAGCTTCGAGCTGGGCGGCGCCGTTGCGCTCGAACGTCGCTTCGCGACGAGCGTCTGGAAACGTGATCTCGCCGCGAACCTCACGATGGAGCGAGCGCAACAAGGGCGCGGTCACGTCTGCGCCCCTGCGCCGTGCCTCAGCTGCACGCCGCAACGTCTCGTGCAGGATCACGCCCTGGACGGCCTCGGCACTCTGGACGGCGGGCAGCCTCTGAACATGGCGGTACCAGTACTGCCGCGGGCAATCGCGATACGCCGACATCGAAGAGTAGGAAAGAACGACAGCCTGGTCGCCCTCCCCGCTTGCGGGGAGGGCAGGGGGTGGGGAGACACGGTTGCCAACGATCTCTCGCAGCACGATGGTCCGCCCGCCCGCGGCTCTCACCTCATCCAGGAACCGCGAATCCCTCCAGCGCCGCCCTCCTTCGTAGTGCGACGCCCGGGTGAGGTAGAGGTATCGCATCGAGCGTGTCATCGCGACGTAGAGGAGGCGGCGCTCCTCCGCGACGACATCCTCGCGGCCGCGGACCAGGGGCTCCAGCACGACCGCCGGCAGCTCGAATCGCGGGGAACGGCCCGACTGAGGCAGCCTGCCTTCGACCAGGCCCGGTACGAAAACCGCCTCGAACTCCAGGCCCTTCGCCTGGTGAATGGTCATGACCTGGATGGCGCTCCCGAGCCCTTCGACCTCGGCCGGCCGCTCGTCTTCCTGCGAGAGCAACACCAGGTCCAGGTGGCGCATGTAGGCCTCCAGCGAGCGGTCGGTCGACGTTTCGCAGAACTCGGCGATGAGCTCGGCGAAGCGGCTCACATTGGCCACAGACCGCGCCGCCTCACTGGCTTCGAGCCGGGACATGAGCATTTCGAGGTAGCGCGTTCTCTCCATGAGCTCGAAGAACAGGTCGCGGACGTCGAGCACGGCCGCTTGAGCGCCAAGCGCCTGCAGCAGCCGCGCGAACGTCGAGGCCGGGTCCCAGCTCGCCAGAGCTTCGAGCGGAGGCATCTCGTTCCGATCGCGCAGCACTGTGAGGGCTACGTCTTGCGCAAGTGACAGGGGCGGACGCGTGACAGCGCGAGCCAGCGCCACGAGGTCATTCGGGTCTCTGAGGACGCGCAAGAGCGCGATCACGTCCTTGATCTCGGGACGGTCATTGAATCCATGACCGCCGATGACGACATGCGGCAGACCGTGCGCCGCGAGTGCGTCCGCGATCGGCCGCGCGATGGCATTGGTACGGCACAGCACGGCGATTGCGTTCGGGGCCAACCCGGATGTGATCAGCCGCGCCGCCTCTTCAGCGATCGCGTTCGCCTCGCTCGCACCGTCGGGACATGCCCAGACCTCCACCTTTTCGCCGGTATTGCTCGAACGCAGGCCCTTGGGCAGACGATCGGGGTTGTTGCCGACAAGCGCGGATGCCGCCGCGACGATCCTTCGGGAGCTGCGGTGGTTGCGGCCCAGCGTGACCGTACTGGCGGTGGGAAAGGCGCGCAGAAAACGCTCGAGGCTCGCGCGCGAGGCGCCGCGGAACCGGTAGATGCTCTGGTCGTCGTCGCCGACCACGAACGGCGCGCCTCCGCCGGCGATCAGCTCGACCAGCCGTTCCTGGGCGAGATTGAGGTCCTGGTACTCGTCGACGAGCACCTGCGGGTATCGCTCGCGATACTGCTCGAGCAGCGCGGGCCGCTGTTCGAGCATCCGGACCGTCAGCGTCAGCAGGTCCTCGAAGTCGAGCACCCGCACCTTGCGACACTGGCGCTCGTAGGCCCGAAACAGGCGGACGCAGGCCCGCATCAGCTCCGCTTTGTCTCGGTCCTCGGCTGTTCTTGCCCAGATGGCCAGGCGCTCCAGAGGAACCAGCTCCTGCTTGAGGCGCTCCAGCATCTGGAGCGCCGGCGCCACCAGGTCGTCGGGCCGTTCGTCTCCAGTCAGGGCGAGGTCGCCCAGCTGCCACATCTGCTCACGCGCGAGGATCCAGCGCTCCGCGCCGGTGATGATTCGGAAGCCCGCGGGCACGCCGATCGAACGCCCATCCGCTCGCAGCCACGACAGCGCGATCGCGTGAAACGTGCCCACCGCAGGCGCTTCCGCACCGATGAGGTCCTCGATGCGGGCGCGCATCTCCGCGGCCGCGCGGTCGGTGAACGTCATCACCAGGATCGAGCTCGGTGAGGCCCCGCCCAACACGAGCCGGCGAAAGCGTTCGGCGATGACCGCGGTCTTTCCCGTGCCCGCCCCGGCGACCACCCGAACCGGGCCTCGCCCGATGGCCGACGCGCCGCGCTGCTCGGCGTCGAGCCGAATCAATCAACCACCGTCGAGCGCCCGATCCGCACCCTGATGATGCGGACGCGGCGCCCGAGCTGCAGGCCGTTGAGGCGCCCGATGATCACCTCGGCGTCGAGCCTCAGCTGGTGCGCGAGCGCCGGGCTGGACGTGGTCACGACCAGGACGCCCGAGCGAAGCTCGACCTCGTCGCACAACCGGGCCGGCTCCGAGCCGATCACGCTCCGAAACGCCGCCGCCACCTGCCCCCCCAGCAGGCGGCTTCCGTCTGGCTGCCGCCGGAGTACGCGAGGGAGGATATTGCCCAGCTTATCCACAGGGCAGGACCTGCCCAGCTTCGACGCTCCAAACGCTCGCCCCGGCGATGAGATCCGGCGGAAACGGGCCGACGTCGACTGAGGTGATTACGACTTGGCCGCCGTTCCCGACCTGGCGCAGGAGAGCCCCGCGCCGCTCGAGGTCCAGCTCGGACAGGACGTCATCCAGCAAGAGCACAGGCCGCTCGCCGGTACGCCTGGCCACCAGGTCGGCCTCAGCCAGCTTCAGGCTGACTACGGCGGTGCGCTGCTGGCCCTGGGAGGCATAGCCGCGGGCATCCTGGCCGTCGAGCAGCACCCGCAGATCGTCACGGTGCGGACCAATGCTCGTCGAGCCCCGGCGGAGGTCATCGGCGAGCGAGTTATGCACAGCCGATGCCAGGTCCTCGGGAGGACCCAGGTACTCGATCTCGAGGTGCTCTCCGCCAGCGATCTCTGAGTGGCAGCGAGCGGCTTCGGGAGCGAGCTCGCGGACCGCCTCCGCCCTGGCGGCAGCGACCTCGGCTCCGACTCGCACCAGCTCCACGTTCCACACCTCGAGCACGTCGGGCGCGTCCTCACCCGCGGCGATGCGCTTCAGCAGGCTGTTGCGCTGCTCCAGGATCCGGCGGAGGCCCGAGAGGGCGCGCGCATAGCCGGGCTCGACCTGCACCAGCAGTTGATTCAGAAATCGGCGCCGCTGCTCCGGACCGGCCTTGATCAAACCGAGGTCATCCGGCCAAAAGAGGGTGACGCGGAAGTGCCCTGGAAGATCGACGGCCCGTCGCCGGGCGCCATCGACCTCGATCGTGCGGTGCGCTCGCGTGCCATCCACGGCGAGGGCGATGGTCAGCTCCATGCGCCGGCCGGCGCTTTCCACCTCGGCCTCGATGCGCGACGCCGGTGCGACCGGTCCGACGAGCTCAACCTCACGGCGGGCTCGCGGCGAAGCGGAGAGAGCGAGCATCGCGACGGCCTCTAGCAGGTTCGTCTTGCCCTGGCCGTTGGCGCCGATGAACACGTTGACCCCGGGCTCCACCGAGATGTCCAGGTGGGCGTAGTTGCGATGGTTCCTGAGCTGCAAACGCCGGAGGAGCACCCAGGGAACCCGGAGCCTGACCTACGACATCGCCACCCGCACGGGCATGATCACGTAGAGGTAGTGGTCCTTGCCCGGCGGTCGCAGGAGGCCGGGGCTGAGCGGGCCGTCGAACAGGAGCTCGACCTGGTCCTCGCCGATCACGCCCAGTGCGTCGAGCACGTAGCGGGCGTTGAAGGCAATCTGGATGTCAGATCCGTCGACCTCGGCTGCCATCTCCGCCCGGCTGTCGCCAACCTCATTGGTGGTCGCCGACAGGACCAGCGAGCCGGCCTGTGCCTTGACCCGGATGACATTGGCGCTGTCGCGGGCGAAAAGCGAGACGGCACGCACCGTTTGGATGAGCTCGGCGGTGGACACCTTGACCGTGGTCGAGCTCTTGCTGGGGATAACCTGTGCGTAGTTGGGATACTTCCCGTCGATCAGGCGGGAGGTCAGCTCAGAGCTGCCGGCCTTGAAGAAGATCTGGTTGCGGGCCTTCGAGATGATCACGTCGACCCGGCCGGGTTCACCCTTCAAAACCCTCGAAAGCTCTGCCAGGGCCCGAGCCGGCACGATCAGGCTCGCATCCAGGTCGCCCGCCCCGGACGCGTTCAGCTTGCTCACCGCCAGTCGATGACCGTCGGTGGCGGCAAACGTGATCCCACCGCCCTGAACGTGCACGAGCACGCCCGTGAGCACCGGCCGCGCCTCATCGGTGGAAGCCGCCATCTGTGTCTGCTCGACAGCGGTCACCAGGTCGTCGAGGCCAACCTCGATCTTGTCGCCTTCGTCCGGTCGAGGCCCCGGAGGAAATTCCTCGGCCTCTATGCACTTGATGTGCGTGTCGAACCGCGCACACCGAAGGTTCAGCGATTGGGTTGCTCCATCGAGAGTCATCTCGAGATCCTGGTCGGGCAGGGTGCTCACGAAATCGGTGAGTAGCCTGGCCGGCGCGGTGGTGCTGCCCTCCATCGAGACTTCCGCCGCCACCAGCTTCCTGATTCCGATCTCCAGATTTGTTGCGGTCAAAGCGAGGCCTTCTGAAGTGGTCTCGACAAGGATGTTGTTGAGGATTGGCAGCGTTGTGCGACTCGAGATTGCCCGTGAGACGACTTGCAACGCCTGACCCAGGACTGCAGGCCTGCACGTCACTTTCATCTGAGCTTCGATGGCTTTGGCTTTCAAGACAGTTGTCCCCTATTCAAAGTGTTTCTCTTAATTGAAATCACCCGTAGTCCATAACAGTAAGCGCTGTGGAGAGTGTGGATGTCGAGAGGCTTTACAGATCGAATCGATTGGGGGATAAGCTCGGGACAAGCCTGCCGTCCGCGGGCCTTGCCTGTGAGCGGATTGGGGACAGGTCGCCCTCCGACCGATAATCCCCGGTCTCTCCCGCGCCGGCCGGAACAACGTGTGCAGAGGCACATCGATCTCGTCATCACTGTGAGTAAAGGCGCTCCTTGATCGCCTGCACCTCATAGCGCAATCTCTCGTCTTCCTTGAGCTCGTTGGCAATCTTCTCGATCGAATGCAGAGCCGTCGTGTGGTCGCGGCCTCCAAAGGCCTTGCCGATGGCGGGCAACGATGATGGGGTCTCTTCGCGGACCAGGAACATGGCCACCTGGCGAGGAAAAACGATGTGCTTGTCGCGCCGCTTGCTTTTCATGTCCTCGAGGGTGACGTTGTAGTAGTCGGCGACGAGCGCTTGGATCCGCTCCACCTTGATGGGCTGGCGGGTGCCGGCGGGGATGATGTCGGCGAGCAGGCGAGCCGCGTCTTCGGCATCGACCGGACGCTGATGCACAGCCGCGAAAGCCTGCACTCGTGTGAGCGCGCCTTCGAGCTCGCGGATGTTGCGCTGCACCTTGTGAGCTATGAAGCTGAGAACCTCTTCCGGAACCAGGCTGCCGTTGATGCCGAGCTTGGAATGAAGGATGGCGAGGCGGGTCTCGAAATCAGGGGACTGAATGTCGGCGATGAGCCCCCACTCAAATCGTGAGCGCAGCCTGTCCTCGAGAGTGGGGATCTCCTTGGGAGGGCGGTCCGAGGAAATGACGATCTGCTTGTTGATCTCATGCAGCGCGTTGAACGTGTGAAAGAACTCTTCCTTCGTGCGGTCCTTGCCGGCCAGGAACTGGACGTCGTCGATGAGCAGCACGTCGACGGTGCGGTACTTGTTTCGGAACTCACCCATGCGCGCGGTGGCGATGGAGCTGATCACCTCATTGGTGAACTGCTCCGAAGTGAGGTAGACAACGCGCTTGCGCGGGAAGCGGTCGTGCACCTCATGGCCGATCGCGTGCATGAGGTGAGTCTTGCCGAGACCCACGCCTCCATAGAGGAAAAGCGGGTTGTAGCTGTCGCCCGGTGCCTCGGCAACGGCCTTGGCCGCCGCATGAGCGAACTGCGAGTTGTGCCCGACCACGAACGATGAGAACTTGAATCGAACGTTGAGCTCGGAGGGCGTGACGATGGGACCATCCGCAGGTCCCTCGACCCCGTTCTCATATCCGTGTCCGTTGGCACCGTTGACCGCGAAGTCGCCATCAGCGGCCATGAGGGGCGGCCGGTGACCGCTGGGAGAGATGACGAAGTCGATGTCGACCTCCGAGCCGGTTACGGCCTGGAGGGTTTCCTGGATCAGTCCTGAGAAGCGGTCCTCCAGCCAATCCTTGGCGAGCTTGCTGGGCACGCCGATTCGGAACGTGTTGCCGTCGGCCGACACCACTGACGTGTTCTTCAGCCACATGTCGTAGGTTCGCTTGGCGAGCTGGAAGCGCAGCTCCTCCTGGACTTGCGACCAGATCTGGTCTTGGTTCACCTCACGCCGTTCCTTGCGCCGCCGAGACAGTCTCACGACCGTCTTGCCGGCCTCCGACCGGCTGGGGGCAACTCGCCGCCGGCTTTTGCAAATGCTGTGGACAACCTGGGATTAAGTTCACCGCTCATCTCCTCCTGCTCCCTTGCTCGCGAAGCAGTCCCTGAATTACGTGCTGGCGAGCACTACTTCAATCGAAGCCCAGCGTTGACCGGCTTCGTATTATCGGCGCCTGTGGAAAAGAGCGGGCGAGATTTCCACAGGCTGGCGGTGCCGACCTGTTCGAAATCCAACATCCGGTCTGTTCCGACATCTGGAAGCGGTGTTGTGACTTTAGATTGGCACCAATTGGACTCACATATGAGTCGGGTTTGCGTGACTTGTACTGAGTTGGTTCGGTCGGCCCGATCCAACCTGCTTCCGGGCCGGGATTGTAACAAAGGCCTGTGGGTGCCGCAAGGCCCGATGCCAATGGATGAAGTGATACGGGCGGTATCATGGATCGAGGAGCCGGGGTCGGCTACACTACCGCGGTTCCATCAGCCTCCAGGCAAGAGAGGATTTCTCCATCAAGCGAACCTATCAGCCCAAGAAGCGCTACCGCCGGCGGGTGCACGGCTTTCTCCGCCGCATGTCTACAAAGGGCGGCGTCAGACTGATCCAGAACCGCCGTCGCAAGGGGCGCCACCGCCTGACTCCGTAGCCGGTTTCGATCCTGCGTGAAGCGGCGTTTTCGGCTCCGCCGGCAGTCTGAATTTCAGGCCGCGATCGGGGGCAGGCGCGTCTATACGGGGCGGACGCTCGTCGCTTTTGCGGTGCCTCGCGAGGCTGATGAGAGCCGCGTTGGCGTGACGGTCAGCCGCAATGTCAAAGGCTCGGTGGACCGCAACCGCGCACGACGCCGAATCCGTGAGGCCGCGCGAGATCGGCTTCTGGGACCTGATTCGCCGCTACATGGACTGGGAATACGATATGACGTGGTCCTGATCGCCCGCCCCGCCGCGCTGGAGGTGCCCTTTGCCGACCTGCAGGCGGAGACCGAGCAGACGGCAGTCAGGCTTTCGAAGCTCAAGCCATGACGACGATCCTGCTGGCCATGATCCGCGGTTACCAACATTCTTTTTCGAAGCTCCTTCCGCCTTCGTGCCGCTACTACCCTTCTTGCTCGCAATACACATATGAAGCAGTCGAGAAATACGGGTGGTTTCGAGGGGGCTGGATGGGGGCGGCGCGCATCGCGCGCTGCCATCCGTTCGCCAAGGGCGGCTACGATCCTGTTCCTTGATCCGCCTGATCGCCACCTGGAGTCGCTGACATCGATCTGAGAACCCTCTTCGACGTTTTCCTGCCCGTCGTGCACCTGTGGAGCGCGGTGGTGAAGGAACCAATCGCGTGGTTCCTGAACTTCCTGTACGTGAACCTGCAGACGGTTCCACTCGCGGAGACCATCGGTGCCTACGGCGTGGCGATCATCATCCTGACGATCATCATCAGGGCGCTGCTGTCGCCCCTCACATATTTCCAGCTCACCACGCAGCGCAAGACGATGGCCGAGCAGCGCAAGTTGGCGCCCCAGGTCGCCGACCTGCGCAAGAAGTTCAAGAAGGAACCGCAGAAGCTGAACACCGAGATGATGAAGCTCTACCAGGAGCATGGCGTCAACCCGCTCGGCGGGCTAGTCGGCTGTCTGCCGTTGATCGTCCAGATCCCGATCCTGACAGCGCTCTATTACGTGTTCCAGGGGTTTGCCAAGAGCGCCCACTCGGCCGCGCCGTTCGTCTTCGTGCCCAACCTGAACGACAGCGCGGCTCAGCACGCCATTTTCGTTCTGCACCTGGTCGGCTTCACGCTGCCGGTTCCGATACTCGGCTACGCGATTTTCCCACTGCTGGCGGCGATCACGACATTCATCCAGTCGAAGATGCTGCAGCAGCCACCTCCGCCCAACCCGACGGAGCAGGAGCTCCAGACCCAATCGATGCAGCGGACGATGGTGTGGCTGTCTCCGGTGATGATCGGGGTCTTCGCCCTGCAGGTTCCAGCCGGGCTCGGGCTCTACTGGTTTGTCGGCAACGTGGTCAGTATCATTCTTCAGTACTTCGTAGTCGGGTGGGGAAGCCTTCTGCCGAGACGAGATGGGGGTGGGCCGGTGCTGGCCGTCGCGCCTAAGGGC
Organism: Candidatus Dormiibacterota bacterium; assembly: GCA_036393875.1. Lineage (GTDB taxonomy): Bacteria > Chloroflexota > Dormibacteria > Dormibacterales > Dormibacteraceae > UBA10449. The sequence goes on along the minus strand of DASWGF010000041.1, from coordinate 3,858 downwards.
GGGGGCGGTCCGAAGAACGGAACCAAGCCCGGGCTCAAGCCGTCTCCGCAACCGGGAGCCGGGTCGAGGAGGCGCAGGAAGTGAGGGAAATGGTGAGAGAAGAGATGAGCGAAGGGGTGGAGGCGCGATGAGATCGGCTGAGGGCCGTGGCCGCACCCTCGATGAAGCCGTCGACGCGGCTTTGATCGAGCTCGGTGAAAGCCGTCGGAACGTGGACGTGCGAGTGATCAGCGAAGGTCCCGACGAGACGGTGGTGGAGGTCGTTGCGATCGATCAGGCGACTGCGCCGGCAGGAGCGGCGTCGCCCGCCAACGGCAAAGCCGAAGCTGCGCGGGCGTTGGTCGAAGGGCTGCTCAAGCACATGGGCGTCCGCGCGCAAGTCACCGTCCGTACGGGCACCGACCCGATCACGCTCGATATCAGCGGCCGCGACCTGGGCGGGCTGATCGGCTGGCGTGGTGAGACCCTGCGTGCCTTGCAGTCCGTGACCAACGTCATGCTCGGCAAGAACCTCGCGGAGGGTGAGCGCGTGATCGTCGACGTCGAGCGCTACCGACAGAGGCGCGAACACACGGTGCGCGAGATTGCCCTGCGCGCGGCGCGCCAGGTGAAGATGACGGGCGACGCGATCACCCTCGACGCGATGCAGGCGTTTGAGCGGCGTGCCATCCACCTTGCCCTTCAGGACGATCCCGACGTGGGCAGCTCGAGCATCGGCGAGGAGCCCGATCGCAGAGTGGTGGTCGGACCCCGCAAGCCCGCGAGCAACTGATCCATGCCCGGCGGCCGGCCCGCGGCGCAGCGGATCCGGAAGGCGATCGCATTGGTCAACGCCGTCGCGGACGGAGCGGGCGACGAAGACCTCACTCCGACCGAGATCGCGGAAGCGATCCGGGACTGCCTGGAGCTGCGTGAGATCGAGCAGGGATCAAATGTGCGGAAGTACCTCGGTGAGGCGCTCGACGCTACTTCAGACGGCATGCCCGCCGACTTCGTGGCCATGACGCTTTACGCGGCGCTCGGCGCGCTCGGGGAGAGCTGGAGCGAGGACTAGCCGCAAGATTCGTCTTTTCGGGGCGTCCGATAAAATTGCTGGTCCCATGGCTCTCCACCGAGTTCGTGGGCTGGCCGGGGGCGCGAAACTGGTCACCGCGGCCATGCCCGAGCGGCTTTCCGCCAGCCTCGTTTTCCTGTTTGCCGGCGGCTCGAGGCTCGAGGACGAACGCCATGCGGGCGTCTCCCACTTCATCGAGCATCTCTTCTTCAAAGGCACCCAGAAAAGGCCGACCTCTAAGGAGATCGCGGACGCGATCGAGGGTGTCGGCGGTTTCATCAACGCCTCCACCGACAAGGAGCTGACCGCCTACTGGACGCGTGTGCCGGCCGAGCACGTCGAGCTCGGGCTCGATGTGTTGGTCGACATCGTCTCCAACTCCAAGCTCGCGCCCGCGGACGTCGAGCGTGAACGGTCGGTGATCCTGGAGGAGCTCGGCATGTACCAGGACCAGCCGCAGGACCTGGTGCAGAACCTTTTCGAGGAGATCATGTGGCCCGACCATCCGCTCGGCCGAGACATCGCCGGCACGAAACAATCGGTCGCCCGACTCACGCGAGACGACATCCTCGAATATGCCGACGCGCACTACCGGCTGCCGAACCTCGTCATCGGCGCGGCCGGTGCGTTCGACGATGACGAGATTCTCGAGGCGGTGCGCGGGCGCCTTGCGCTTCCGCCCGAACCGGATGGGCAGCTGATCCCAATGCCGCCGGAGCCATTGCTTGGCGCGCGTGTGCTGATGCGCCGGCGGAAGACGGAGCAGGCGCACATCTGCCTGGGCGTGCGCGCGTTCAACTACTTTCATGCCGATCGATTCGTGCTCGACCTCCTGAACACCGTGCTCGGCGAGGGCATGAGCTCACGATTGTTCCTGAACATCCGCGAAAGGCTGGGCCTCGCGTACGACGTGCACAGCTTCACCCAGAAGCATCGAGATACCGGGCTGTTGGGCGTCTATCTCGGGGTGGATCCGAAGCAGGCGGTCGGCGCGGTTGACGCGGTCGTCGCCGAGCTGCAAAACCTGTGCGATCACGATCTGGGCGAGGAGGAGCTTGTGCGTGCGAAGGAATTCACCAAGGGCAGACTGCGCCTGGAGCTCGAGAGCACCAACGGGGTGTCGTTCTGGCTCGCATACCAGGAGCTGCTGTTCGGAGCGATCAAGACGATTGAAGAAGAGGTGGCGCTGGTCGACGCCATCACCGCGGAAGACGTGCGCCGAGTCGCCAATGACGTTTTGCGCGCACCAATCCAGATGGCTGTTGTCGGTCCCTTCGCCAAAGACCTTGCGTTCAGGACCGCGGTGGGGGCCTAGCGCCTGCTCAGCCGACGGATATCGGGCCGCTCTCGAGCTGGGGCACCTTCGAGTAGATGTCACCAAAATGGTCGAAGGGCCAGATGCGGAACCACGCGCGGCCGTCGATGCGGTCGCGCCCGATCGGTCCGAAGTAGCGTGAGTCCTGCGACTTGTTGCGGTTGTCGCCCATGACGAAATATTGATTGGGAGGTATCACCGAACCGTTGGAGCTGCCCGTCGTGGGCCAGTTGTTGAAGACGACCCAGGCCTCGGGCAGGTAGGGCTCGTTGAGCCGGTGGCCGTTGATGTAGACATATCCGTCGCGGATGAGGAGTCGCTCGCCGGGCAAGGCGATGACTCGCTTGATGAAGTCCGTTGAATTGTTGTTGGGGGGCCGCAGGATGATGATGTCCCCGCGCTGAGGAGCATGGAGGCGGTAATCGATCTTGTTGGCGATCAGGTAATCGTTATCGTCGAGCGTTGCGAACATCGACAGGCCTTCCACGTGCACCGTCTGCACGGCGAAGCTGATCCCGATGTACAGGATGACCGCGAGCAAGACAACTTCGGCCAGCTCCCGCAGAAACGAGGAGCCGGTCGAACCGCGAGGTTGGTTAGCCGCGATTGCGGGCTGCTGCGGGACCGCCATGAGTTTTAGGGAACGAGCTTAGCGCAGACCCGTTCCAGCTCTTCTCGACTCGAATAGCGAATCTCGATCTTTCCGCGATTGAGGGTGCCCGTGATCTTCACCGGTACGCCGACGTTGGCCTCGACATTGGCCGCGATGTTGCGCAGGTCCGCCGGCGCGTTATTGGGCAGTAGGCGACGCGGCTTGTAGGTCCGCACCCAGTTCTCGGTCTGACGGACCGAGAGCCTCTTTGCGATCACGACCTTCAGGCCATGCTCCTGGGCCGCCTGGCTCTCCAGCGCGATGAGCGCGCGTGCGTGACCGGCGGTGATGGCGCCTGCAGCCACTGAGGACTGCACCGCGGCGCAGCCGCCGAGCAGCCGAAGCGATTGGGTCACGGACACGCGATGCTTCCCGATTCGCTGCGCGACCTCATCGTGCGTGAGGTGGAACTCCTCGGTGAGGCGCTTGAGGCCGCGAGCCTCTTCGATGGGGTCGAGGTCTGCGCGCTGGAGGTTCTCGATGAGTCCCAGCACAAGCTGGGCGTCATTGCCGGCGTCATTGCGCACTATCGCGGGCACGGCATTGACGCCCGCGAGCCGTGCCGCACGCCATCTCCGCTCGCCTGCGATCAGCTCGTAGCCGTCAGCGCTCCTGCGCACGAGGAGTGGTTGCAGCACGCCGTGCTGGCGGATCGATTCCGCGAGCTCTCCCAGTGGCTCAGCATCAAAGCGCGACCGCACCTGTTGATGCGAGGGACGGATCTGGTCGACCGCGATCATCTGGGGCACCATCGCCTCGCCATCGCGTGACATCGGGATGAGTGCGTCGAGTCCGCGGCCAAGGCCGCGCATACGTGATGGGGTCATCGTTCCAACA
>DASWGF010000040.1:0-4574 GCA_036393875.1 Candidatus Dormiibacterota bacterium | reverse complement strand
ATCGTCGCGCTCGGTAGAGAGAATCGCTTCCCCTTGGCGCCCGCCATCAGGACGACCGTGCCAAAGCTGGCGGCGCGTCCGATGCAGACCGTCGAGATCGGCGACTGGACGTACTGCATGGTGTCGTAGATCGCGAACCCGGCGCTGACGGCGCCGCCCGGGGAGTTGACGTAGATCTGGATCTCCTTTTCCGGGTCGTCCGCGGACAGGTAGATGAGCTGCGCCACCACCAGGTTGGCGACGACGTCGTCGATGGGGCGGCCGATGAGGATGATGCGGTCCTTGAGCAACCGCGAGTAGATGTCGAATGAGCGCTCTCGGTTGCCGCCCTCGTTCTCCGTTACCGTCGGGATGTAAGCCACTGCCGAAACTGTACGAGAAGCTATATTCGGAAAGTTGGCACGTGGCACGGCGTTGGCGCCCGCGGATTTCTTCGCCGGGCTGCGCAAGGGCGTCAAGTCGAAGCTGCCGAAGGAGCTGCGTGGGTTTGAGACGGCCCGGGGCCACAGCCGCCTGACCAAGCTTCATTACGGCCACCCGGAGTTCCATTTCGAAGTCTGGCATCACACGGGCGCGGGGCGTCTCGAGGTCGGCCTGCATTTCGAGGGCTCGGCCGGCGCCAACCAGCGAGCCTTCGAATACTTCCGCGAGCGCATGGTGGAGGTCAAGGCACGCTTGCCCCGCGCAGAGCTCGAGCCTTGGGATCGTGGGTGGACCCGGCTCTACGAAACCCTGGCCGCGCCGCAGCTCGACGACGTCGTTCTTGCGAATGCAGTTGAGCGCCTGGACGCTTACATCACGACCCTGCAGCCGATGCTATTAGGCTTCTTGGAATGAATACCGTGCAGGTCACCGACGAGCTGCAGACATACCTCGACAGCCTTCTCGCGCACCGCGATCCCGTGCTGGCACGGATGGAAGAGGAGGCCCATCGGGAAAACATCCCGATCGTGAACGCGCACGAGGGCGCGTTCCTCAGCCTGCTCGTCCGCATCGCCAACGCCAAGCGGGTGCTCGAGCTGGGAGCCGCCATCGGCTACAGCGGGATCTGGCTCCTGCGAGGGACGTCCGGTGGCACCCTGACCACATTCGAAACGGATCACGAACGGGCGCTGCGCGCTCGGGCCAATTTCGCGGCTGCCGGCCTCGCGGAAAAGGCTCTGGTGCTGGAGCAGGATGCCGTGCGCGGTCTCGAAAAGCTGAACGCGCGGTTCGACGCCTGCTTCATCGACCTGCTCAACTCTTTCCCGTCGGAGGAGGTCACACGCAAGGTGTTCGACCTCTGCATGCAGCGCCTCGATGGCGGCGGGCTGCTGATCGCCGACAACGCCTTGCGCCAGGGCCTCGTCGTCAAGCCCACGAACCAGCAGTCGCGCAACGTCGCGTTCTACAACCAGCTGGTGGCGAAGGACCCTCGCCTGGAGAGCGTGGTCGTCCCGATCAGGGACGGCGTTTCAGTCGCGCGGGTCAAGGACTAACCGGCCGGCTTCGAGTCGTCGCCTTCGATCCAGAACGTGCCGTCCGGCGCGTGCTCTTTCTTCCAGATCGGCACCGACTCCTTGAGGCGGTCGATGCCCCACCTGCACGCATCGATCGCCTCGGCACGATGCGGGCACGAGACCGAAACCACCACCGACGCCTCGCCGATCTCCAGGCGGCCGGTCCGGTGGGCCATGGCGACACGCGCCAGCGGCCAGCGCTCGGCGATCTCGCCGGCGATTCTGCGCATCTCGGCGGTGGCCATCTCGGCGTAAGCCTCGTACTCGAGGTGAGTGACCGAGCGTCCTCGGGAGTTGTCTCTGACCACGCCCGTGAAGGTGCAGATGGCGCCGGCGGCCTTGTGGGCGACGGCGGCTTCGATGCGGCGCGCGTCGAGCGGATCGGTGGTGAGCTCGAAGAGGACGCCGACCGCATGCGCCCCGCCGCTCACCGGTGGGATGAACGCGACCTCGTCGCCGGCGCCGACGATCACGTCCCAGTCGGCGAACTCCTGGTTGACGGCGGCGCGCACCGATTCGCGGTTGGGGTCGAGGGCCGGGTGCAGCTTCTGGAGGGCGTCGTACACGTCGTCCACGGTGGCGCCCGCTCGCACCTCGACTGTCTCGGCGTCCGTCCCGGCCTGTTCGCGCAGCCGGGCGAAGAGCCGCGTGCGGACCGCGATCGCGACGGTCATCAGCCCAGTTTAGTCAGCACGAACACGTGGACTTCCTTCCCAGCGTCCAGCGCACGGTCGACGGTCGCGCGCGTGCCCTTCGAGGCGCCGTCCCAGAACGCGACCAGCACATCGCACGCGTCGACCAGCCGCTGGTTGCGGGCCGCGGACTTGCTCGCGTCAGCCAGCTCGTCGAACGATGCGGGCATGACCTGGACGGGGATGCCCTGGTTGCGGGCGGCCTTCGTCGCCGCGGCGTCCACGCCGCTCGCGCTCCCCGTGATGATGGAGGCGCGCGGCGGCAGGGATTTCACATACTCGGTGACGCGCTCCGGATCGGAGAAGCGCCTGCTGCCGACGATCGCGACTCGCACTCAGCCGGCGGTGGAGGCGTTCTTGCCGATGGCGTGAATGTTTTCTTCGAACAGGCGGCGGAGCTTGAGCGCCTGGCGATCGTATGCATCGGCGTCGGCCCAGGCGCCTCGTGGGTCGAGCACCTCTGACGGGACGCCGGGGACCCGGTCGGGGATGAGGAGCCCGAAGATCGGATCAGTGTGCGTGGACACGTCGCGGAGCCTGCCCTCCACGACAGCGCTCACGATCGCGCGAGTGTGAGCAATCGACATTCGCTGACCGATCCCGTAGGGACCGCCCACCCAGCCCGTGTTCAGCATCCACACCTGAGCGTGGTGCCGATTGACGCGATCGATGAGCATGTCGGCGTACGTCTCCGGAGGCAACACCAGGAACGGAGCCGCGAAGCACGTGCTGAAAATGGGCTCCGGCTCGGTGACTCCACGCTCGGTGCCCGCCACCTTGGCGGTGTAGCCGGAGAGGAAGTAGTGGCGGATCTGCTTGTCATCGAGGAGCGCTACAGGGGGCAGGACGCCGTAGGCGTCGGCGGATAGGAAAATGACGTTGCGTGGATGGCCGCCGGTGCCCGAGAGCACGGCGTTCGGGATCAGGTCGACCGGGTAGGCCGCACGAGTGTTCTCGGTTTTCGTGTCGGAGTCGTAGTCGGGCACCCGCGTGCGCAGGTCGTAAACCACGTTTTCCAGGATCGTCCCGAAGCTTTCGACCGCGGCGAAGATCTCAGGCTCGGACTGCTTGCGGATGTGAATCGTCTTCGCGTAGCAACCGCCCTCGAAATTGAACACGCCCGAGTCGCTCCATCCATGCTCGTCGTCTCCGATGAGCCGGCGGCTGGGATCGGCCGACAGCGTTGTTTTGCCCGTGCCGCTGAGGCCGAAAAATATGGCGACATCGCCGCCATCCTCATCCACGTTGGCCGAGCAGTGCATCGGAAAGACACCCTTGGCCGGCAGCAAATAGTTCAGCGCGGTGAAGATCGACTTCTTGATCTCGCCCGCGTACTCGGTGCCGCCGACGAGCACGGTATGCCGGCCGAGGTTGACCAGGATGAAAGTCTCGCTGTGGGTTCCATCATGGGCAGGCTCGGCCTTGACCGAAGGCAGAGCCATGACCGTGAAGTCAGGCTCGAAATCGAGCAGTTCGTCCGCGTTCGGCCGGATGAACAGGTTGCGTGCAAAAAGGCTGTGCCAGGCGAACTCGGTGACCACACGGACTCGCAGCCGGTGCCGCGGGTCGGCGCAGGCGAACACATCCTGCGTGTACACCTCATGCGTTCGGGCGAACTCCTGCATCCGCTCCAGCAGCCCTCCGAAGCTCGCAGTCGAGATCGGTTGGTTACCGGCGTGCCACCAGATGGCATCGCGGCTCGTCGGCTCCTTGACGAAAAACTTGTCTTTCGGGGACCGGCCGGTGTGCTTGCCGGTCTCGGCCGTCAGGGCGCCGGTGGAGACGATCGCAGCCTCGTCCCGGCGGATTGCGTGCTCGTACAGGGCGGCTGGGCTGAGGTTGCGCCGCTCGGGCGAACCTCCCGGAGCCCCCCCGAGATCGGGGCGGCTGGGGGCGGCTTTCATGCTTCTCTCTGCCTGGCGGGCACGCAATCGATCATAAGCATCCGGCCCGCCCTGACGCCTGCTCTACCCGCCCTGGTAGCTGCGACTCCCCACCCGGCGTCGCCTGCGGCGCCGCCGACCTCCCCACAGGGTGGGGAGGTGAACTACGCGATGCGACTCCGGCGGCTGCCGGTCCGCCGGCGCTGCTTGCCGCTCACGTAGTCGACCAGGACGTACTCCCCCAGCCGGTCGGGTGAGACGAAGAAGGCCCGACCCTTGTTGATCCGGGTCATCTGGTTGATGAACTCCGTCAGGTAGGGCCCGCGCTCGAGCATGAAGGTGTTGATGACGATGCGGTCGCGGGTGCAGCGCCGCACCTCGCGAAGCGTTTGCTGGATGGTCTTGAACGTGGGCGGGTACGCGAAGTACGCCCGCCCGTTCTCCTCGTCGATGTGGGCGGTCGGTTCGCCGTCGGTGATCATGATGATCTGGCGATTGCC
>DASWGF010000039.1:0-14535 GCA_036393875.1 Candidatus Dormiibacterota bacterium | reverse complement strand
CCCGGGCAATAACGGCAGCTTGAGTCGAAACCATGCCCAGTTGGGAGCCTTCCAACCCCGACCTTCGCTTGGTGTCCGGATGTCCACGGCGAGCACGTGATAAGCCGGGCCATCACGGTAACCGCCCGTCCACTCGCTTAGCGATTCGGGACTGGCATGCGTTGGGGGTTCGGCGCTCGATGGCACGTCTACCTCAGCTCGACGGATTCGAAGCGCGGTGGCCCGGGCCACCTCCTGCTCGCCGCTCCAGAGGGAGGCCTCCACCAGCTGCACCTTCCTCCCCGGACGAACCAGCCGGCACCGCACCTCGAGCGGCGTCATGCCAACCGGTCGCAGGAGCTCGACCGTGAGGCGTGTCACGAACATCTCCTGTTCGGGCTGAAACCGCTCGATCTCGCGCGCCATCAACATCGCCGGCGGGCTGCCGTGCAGCGCCTGGGCCGACCATGGGCTCAGCGCGGCTTCAGTTGGCACAACGAGGCCCTGGCCGGCAGGCTCGAAAATGGACTCGGTCAACCCTCCAGGCCTGCCTCGAGCCAGTCGATGATCCCCGCCACCTTCTTCCAGTCTTCGGCCTTTCGCGCCGCGATCAGCTCGCGCAAGGCGTGCGGCTCCCAGGCCAGGAGCGATTCCGCGCCTGAGCTCGCGTAGCGGACGAGCGCGTGATGGACGACGTCTTCGTAGGTCAGACCGGTGTTGCGGGCGAGGTTCTCCAGGGTCGGGCGCGGGTCGATCAGCCGCGAGAGCGCTGCGGAGTCCCGGAAGCTCTGGTTGGAGTCCTGCGGAGCCATGCGATGCAACTTAATCGATCCTCGGGAGACCGATGAGTTTGGTGCCGAACCTCAGTCTCTAGATCAGGCAGAATGCGAACTCAGGAGGATTTGGCCAATGACCAAGGTGCGGGTACTGATCGGGACACGGAAAGGCGCGTTCCTCGCGAGCTCGGACGGGAGCCGGAAAGGGTGGAAGGTCGAAGGGCCCCACTTTGCGGGCTGGGAGGTCTACCACCTCAAGGGGTCGCCGGCTGATCCAAACCGCCTGTACGCGTCCCAATCCAGCGGCTGGTTCGGCCAGGTCATGCAGCGTTCGAACGACGGCGGCAAGACCTGGGAGGCGGTGGGCAACCAGTTCGCCTATGAGGGCGAGGTCGGTACTCACGCGTGGTACGACGGTTCGCCCCATCCATACGAGTTCAAGCGCGTCTGGCACCTCGAACCATCGCTGAACGACCCGGACACCGTGTACGCGGGCGTCGAGGACGCGGCCATCTTCAAGTCAAGCGATGCCGGCCAGACCTGGAACGAGCTGCCGGGCCTCAGGACCCACAAGACCGCGTCCGGCTGGGCGCCTGGCGCCGGCGGACTTTGCCTGCACACCATCCTGATCGACCCGAGCAACCCTGATCGGATGTTCGGCGCGATCTCGTCGGCAGGGGTCTTCCGAACTGACGACGCCGGCCAGACGTGGCGGGCGGTCAACCATGGATTGCGCTCCAACCACATCCCTGACCCGGACGCCGAGGTCGGCCACTGCGTCCACCGGATCGCCATGCACCACTCACGTCCGAAGACGCTCTTCATGCAGAAGCACTGGGACGTGATGCGAACCGACGATGGGGGAGACACCTGGCGCGAGATCAGCGGCGACCTCCCAACCGACTTCGGCTTCGTGGTCGACGTCCATGCCAACGAGCCGGAAACGGTCTACGTGCTCCCGATCACGAGCGACTCCCTCCACTACGTCCCCGACGGCAAGCTGCGCGTCTACCGCAGCAAAACCGGCGGCGACGAGTGGGAGGCCTTGACCAACGGGCTCCCGCAGAAGGATTGCTACGTCAACGTCCTACGCGACGCCATGGCGGTCGACGCCCTCGATCCCTGCGGCGTGTACTTCGGCACCAGCGGGGGCCAGGTCTATGCGTCCGCAGATGCAGGCGACAGCTGGACCTCCATCGTCCGCGACCTGCCGGGCGTGCTCTCTGTCGAGGTCCAGACGCTGGCGTGATCAAGGTCGTCCTGCCCGCGAACCTGCAAACGCTAGCCGGCGTCGGCAGGGTGGTCGAGCTGGAGCTCCCCGCTCCGGTGACTCAGCGGTCGATCCTCGACGCGTTGGAGACAAACTACCCGGCGCTGCGCGGGACGATGCGAGACATGGTCACGAAGAAGCGCCGGCCGATGATCAGGTTCTTCGCCTGCGAAGAGGACTGGTCCGACGCTTTGCCAGACGATCCGCTCCCAGATGAGGTGGTCGTGGGCAAGGAGCCCTTCTTGATCCTCGGCGCGATCGCGGGCGGTTGATGTGATGGCTGCCGTGCAGACCTCGCTCGCCGAGCAGCTCAAGAACGTTCCGACCAACGTGCGCCCGACGGTCAAGGCTGCGATCAAGACCGTCAAGGAGGCGGCTCCGAAGGCGGATGAGATCGCATACCGCAGCCGGCCGCCGCGTTCGAGCAGCGCGATGTGGAAGCTCGTCCGCTACTCAGTCGGCGGCGCCAACGTGGTCGGCGTCGGCACGTTCACGAACCATTCGACCCTCTTCTTCTATCGCGGCCGCGAGCTCGACGACAAAGGAGGCCTCCTCCAGGGCACCGGCAAGGATTCGCGGTATGTCACCCTGCGCGATCCGGCCGACGCTGAGCAGCCGGCCGTCAAGCGGCTCGTGAGGCAGGCGTTCAAGCTCGGTGGCCTCTAGGCTCCCCGCCACGCGGGGAGCTCCCCGCGAAGCGGGGTGAGGGGAGAAGGAGACCTAAAAGCCGATCTCTGGCCACCGCGTCGACCTCGCCACAAGTGGGGAGGCGAGGGCGTTTGGAAGCCGCTCGAACCTGGCAGGATGTATCCCCCATGGAAGCGCCAGCTGAGGCTCCCAGACCCCCCATCCCGGCCCAGCACCCCACGGTGCTGACCAAGCACGGGGACCGCCGGATCGACCCGTACTTCTGGCTACGGCAGAAAGCCAACCCGGAAGTGATCGCCTACCTGCAGGCCGAGAACGAGTACGCCGATGCTGTCATGGCGCCGGTGGCCAAGCTTCAGGAACGCCTGTACGGAGAGATCGTCGGCCGGGTGCAGCAGACCGACGTCTCGCCACCTTCGTTTTTCAAAGGGTACTGGCATTACACGCGCACGATGGAAGGCCTCGATTACGAGATCCACTGCCGGCGCAAGGCGTCGATGGACGCCCCCGAGGAGGTTGAGCTCGACGCCAACGAGCTGGCCGGCGGCCACGATTACTTCGAGCTCGGCTTCGTCGAGCGCAGCCCAGACGAGAACCTTCTCGCCTATGCCGTCGACCTCACCGGCGACGAGCTCCACCAGGTGCGCTTCCGGGACCTGACGAGTGGGGAGGACCTGGCCGACGTCCTCGACGGCGTGTACTACGGCTCCGCCTGGTCGGTCGACAGCAAGACATTCTTCTATGTCCGGCCGGACAAGGCCATGCGCCCATATCAGGTGTGGCGCCACGCGCTCGGCACGCCGGTGGCTGAAGACGTGCGCGTGCTCGAGGAAGATGACGAGCGGTTCGAGCTGAGCGTGGAGCTGACCAAGAGCGAGCGCTACCTCATCTTCACCAGCTCGAGCCAGGTGACAAGCGAGAGCCGCTACCTGCGGAGCGATCAGCCGGGAGGCGAGCCCGTGCTCATCGAAGGTCGCCGCCAAGGGGTCGAGTATTCGGTCGACCACCAGGAGGATCGTTTCCTGATCCTGACCAACGACGGCGCGCGCAACTTCAGGCTGGTCTCGGCGCCCGTCGAGCGAGCCGGCCGCGAGGCATGGAAGGAGGTCGTCCCCGAGCGCTCCGGCGTGCGCCTCAACGCGATTGACGTGCACGTTAGCCACGTCGTGCTCGGCCAGCGCTCCGACGGGCTGCAGCGGCTCGAGGTCCTCGACTCCACGACCGGCGAGCTGCACGTCGTCGATCAACCGGACCCCGCGTACACCGCCTACGCCGGATCGAATCCCGTGTATGAGAGCACGGTGATGCGCTTCTTCTACACGTCGCTCAACGCACCGTGGTCGGCGTTCGACTACGACATGAACACGCGCGAGCGCACCCTCGTCAAAGAGCAGCCCGTGCCCGGCGGCTACAACCGCGCCGACTACGTCACCGATCGGCTGTGGGCGGCGTCTGCCGATGGCGTGCGCGTGCCGATATCGATCGTGCACCGCCGCGATCTCATCAGGGACGGCAACCACCCCACGCTCCTCTACGGCTACGGGGCCTACGAGATGCCCAGCGACCCCATGTTCGACTCGGCCCGCGTGAGCCTGCTCGATCGGGGCTTCGTCTATGCCATCGCCCATGTGAGGGGCGGCGGCGAGATGGGGAGGGAGTGGTACGAGGAAGGCAAGTTCCTAGCCAAGACGAACACGTTCGACGATTTCGTAGCCTGCGCTGTCGAGCTCATCGAAGAGCGCTATACGAATCCGCGCAAGCTGGCCATCCGCGGGCGCAGCGCGGGCGGCCTCCTGGTCGGCGCGGTCGTCAACGCCCGTCCGGACCTGTTCGCGTGCGCGGTGGCCCAGGTCCCGTTCGTCGACGCCCTGACGACCATGCTCGACGAATCGATCCCGCTCACGGTCAACGAGTACGAGGAATGGGGTGACCCCAACGATCCCGAGTTCTACGAATACATGAAGGGCTACTCGCCTTATGACAACGTGCATCGCGCGCCGTACCCGGCGCTGCTGGTGACGGCTGGCCTCAACGATCCGCGCGTGCCGTACTGGGAGCCGGCCAAGTGGGTGGCCAAGCTGCGCACTGCGACCCTCAGCTCGCGCCCCATCATCCTGAAGACCGACCTGGACTCGGGCCACTCGGGACCGTCAGGCCGGTACGAATCCTGGCGGGAGGAGGCATTCGTGTCGGCGTTCGTGGTCGACCAGCTGCAGGCGGCGGGTTAGACTCGGCACCAGCTCACTCACAGAAGGACCGTCCGGTCGTTGGGCACCGCGACGGTCCTTTTTCTTTGGTGCTCGCGATTTGAGAACTAATGTTCGTTGCTATCACATTCTGCACCAGCATGTGGTGGCCTCATGAGGCTCAAACACAACATGTTGGGCTTCGACCATCCTCGGCCGCCCAGGTCACGCTACATCTTGTGGTAAAGGTATTGACAGGGCTATACGTGGTCGTTAAGGTTTGCGGCGAATCGCGGTGATCAGTGGGGAGAAGTGGTGAATCAAGCAACATGGAAACATACGTCGCACCCTACGTCCAAGTACGGCACGCCATACACCTCCTCTACGCCACTTCTCCCCGCAGCCGCGATGGGGCCGACGGTGACCCGACCGACGCCGAGGCCACGCTGAATGGCGTCGACGAACCGGCGACTTCGACTCGATCGGGTGGAGACTCTTCTGAACCCACCCCGATTCGCTAGGGACCTGTGGAATCAAGCGAGCGCGCCGGCCAACCACCGCTACGACAAGCTCGGCAACCCGTTGCCCATGCAGCTCGACGGCTGCGGGTGCGGTCTCTGCGCGCGACACAGGCGGAGCCGGTGAGTGTTCACCGGGGCACATCGGGTCCGCGTGGACGACAAGGGAAGGCTCGCCATCCCCGCGTCGTTTCGCAAGCAGCTCCCGGAGGGGAGCTACGTGTCGGTGAGCCAGGACAGCGCCCTGGCGATCTATCCGCCGGACCTGTGGGACGCGCTCGCGCAGGAGCTGCGAAGCCCCCTGCCGGGCCCCGACCAGCGCGCTCTGGCGAGGACCTTGTATTCGATGTCGGAGACGTTCGAGCCGGACGGCCAGGGCCGGATCACGCTCGGAATGGAGCAGCGCCGCGTGACGGGGATCGAAACCCCATCGACGGCGGTGGTGATCGGAATGGGCTCCCGGGTCGAAATCTGGCCCGAGGGCCGATGGGACAGCTACAACGCCGACGCGCAAGGGCGCTTTACAGAATTCGCTGACAGGGTGATCTCAGGACGCTGACCGGTCACCAACCCGCACTTTCACAAGAGGTAATAGAGCTGCTCAAGCCCCAGAAGGGGGCGGTCGCGATCGACTGCACCCTGGGGCAGGCGGGCCATGCCCGCCAGATCCTGGACAGGATCGAGCCAGGCGGCCGGCTGCTCGGGATCGACCGCGATCTCGTCGCCGTCGAAGCCGCCCGATCGGCGCTGGCTTCTCATGGGCCGGCTGTGGTCATCGTCCACGGTCGCTTCGGTGAGCTGGATGCGCTGGCTCGCCGGGCCGGGTTCGTCCCAGCCGACTGCATCCTGTTCGACTTCGGTCTATCCAGCGTCCAGCTCGACGCCCCGGAGCGCGGATTCAGCTTCCGCGGCGAGGGGCCGCTGGACATGCGGATGGACACGACCCAATCGCTCGACGCGGCGCGCATCGTCAACGAGCTCGACGTCAAAGAGCTCGAGCAGGTGCTGCACGATTTCGGCGAGGAGCGATGGGCGCGGCGGATAGCACAGTTCATCGTGGCGCGCCGCCCGCTGCGCACGACCACCGATCTGGCGTCCGCCGTGGAGGCGGCCATCCCCCGACGGGCCTGGCCTCGCGACATCAACGTTGCGACCCGAACCTTCCAGGGCATCCGCATCGCCGTCAACGATGAGTTGGGCGAGATCGGGGCAGGACTGAAGGCAGCTCTCGAGATTCTCAAACCCGGTGGTCGTGTGGCGACGATCAGCTTCCATTCCCTGGAAGACCGCTTGGTGAAGTCTTTCTTCAACGTCGAGTCCAAAGACTGTATCTGCCCACCCCAGCAGCCAGTCTGCACCTGCGGCCACCGGGCAACCCTCCGTATCGTCACCCGCCGTCCTGTCCGTCCCTCTGAGGCGGAGTTGACGGCCAACCCCCGCGCCCGCTCGGCGCGGCTGCGGGTGGCGGAAAAAATCTGACCCAGTTCCCCTCTCCCCTGCGGGGAGAGGGTGAGGGTGTGGGGAGTCGGTAGGCATGTACCAGCCGTAGCACGCAGCAGAACAAAGAAACAAATGAGGCACACGTCTTGACATCGACCCGAATACTCACCCGGCGGCGCCTCGGCGCCGCCGCCCCTCAGCACGTCCCGGCACGCCGGCGACGGCGCACGCGCGGCTTCGTGCAGGTCGCGGGTTCCGTCGCCGCCGACCGCCTGCAGCTGAACGCATACGCGCACGCCTACCTCGGGTTGGGCGCGGCGCTGGTCGCCGTCCTCTTCTATCTGGCGCTCGCAGCGCAGGTCACGCAATCGGCCTACGACATCACGCGGTTGCAGGACCAGCAGCGCCAGCTCATCGCCGACCAGGATCAGCTCCGTTATCAGGAGGTGACGATGCACGCGCCGGCTCAGGTCCAGCAATCGGCCGCCCAGAGCGGGATGCAGCGCACGGCGCCGGTCGGGTATGTGCCCGCGCAGCCTGTCGCCATCGACCTGCAGGCGCCCGCGGGCGCCTCCGGCACCGATGCCACTCCGCTCTGGGCGCGCTACCTCGGCGCCCTGGTCAACAAGGTCGGCGGCACCCGCGACGTCCTGGCCGCGGGTCATTAGGTGAGCGCGGGGGCTCTTCGGAAAAGGGCCCCGCGAGTCGAGCACGTCCTGGGGGCGCGGCTGCGCATCCTGGCCCTGCTGATGGTGGCCGCGTTGCTCGCGGGCACGGTCTGGGCGCGACTCGCCTACTGGCAGGTGCTGCGCCACGTGCAGCTTTCGGCGTCGGCCCAGGCCCAGTACCACGAGCTCGTCCAGCTGCCCGCGCTTCGCGGCGTGATCTTCGACCGCAACTTGACCCAGCTCGTCGTCAACACCACCGTCTACTCCGCGTTCGTTTCCCCCGACCAGATCGCCCCCGCTGTTCGTGACCGCGTTGCGAGCGGCCTCTCGAGCGTGCTTGGAGTGGACAAGGCCAAGGTCATGCAGACGCTCGAGTCGGACTCGAAGTTCGCGTATATCCTCCGGCGGTTTCCCCAGGCGAAGGCAGACCAGCTGCGCGCCTTGAGATTGCCCGGGGTCGGGCTCGAAGACGAATCGCAGCGGTCGTACCTGCCTGGGATCGCGGCGGGCTCGAGCCTCGCGGCGAACCTGCTTGGGTTCGTGACCTACGACGGCCAGGGCCAGCGCGGGCTCGAGCAGTACTACCAGAAGGACCTGGCCGGCACGCCGGGATACATCTCGAGCTACCGCGATCTCGCCAACCGCGAGATCGTCCTCGGCTCGCATACGCACCAGGACCCTGTGAACGGGTCCGACCTCGTCTTGTCGCTCGACGCCAACGTGCAGTACCAGGCCGAGCAGGCGCTGGCGGACGGAGTCAAAAAGGCAAATGCCGAGAGTGGCAGCGTGCTGATCATGGACCCGGCGACCGGCGGCATAGTCGCGTGGGCCGATTACCCGAGCTATGACGCCAACAACTTCAACCACACCGACCCCACCCTCTTTCAGGACAACGTTTCCAGCTACCTCTATGAGCCGGGTTCGGTGATGAAGGTGGTCACGCTGTCAGGCGCCATCAACCAGGGTGCGATCACCCCCGGCACCGTCATCAACGATCCCGGCTACCTGAACGTCGGCGGCTACCGGATCGCCGATTGGGACCATCGCAACCACGGGAACGTGAACTACACATACGTGCTCGACCACTCACTCAACGTCGGTGCTATGAAGGCGATGCTGGCCGAGGGCCATGCCGCGTGCTACAGCTACCTGAAGGGATTCGGCCTCTCGCAGCCGAGCGGCATCGATGTCGCCGGCGAGACCGCGGTGGCCCTGCCGGCGCAGGATCAGATGAGCGACAGCCAGTACGCCACCACCGCGTTCGGGCAGGGCATCGGAGTCAACATGGTCCAGATGCTGGCCGCCGTCAACGTGATCGCGAATGGAGGGCGCTACGCGCCGCCGCACGTCGTCGAGCGCGTCGGCACCACCGTCAACCCGCTGCTGCTGAAGCAGCAGCGCCAGGTCATCACCGCTGCCACTGCGCAGCAGATGACGGCGATGATGGAGGATGTCGTCCAGCACGGTTCCGGCTGGACGGCGCGGGTCAAGGGCTTCGAGCTCGATGAGGCGGGGAAGACAGGGACCTCGCAGATTCCAGTCAACGGCCAGTACACGCTCGACGTCTGGGCGTCGTATGTCGGCTTCCTGCCCGCGAACCACCCGAAGTTCACGATGATCGTGGTCATGCGGAAGCCACATGTGCCCGGGAGCGATCGGGACTGGACGCTCAACGACGGTTACTTCACGGCGGCGCCGGTGTGGCAGAAGATCGCCCAGGCCATGGTCGTCGACTGGCGCATAACCCCCGACTAAAAACCTGTGAAATCTTCGATTTCACAGGTGAAAAAGACTCGATTGCAAAGTATGAGGACGCAAGCTTCTTGACTGGGGGACGCCCGAATAATTCGGGCTTTCGCTCCACCTGGGCGAATTCAGGAACCTGCCCGCGACTCACCTCGTTTCACACTTAGACGTATGAAGCTCACCCTCCTCGAGCTGCTCGAGGCGACCGGCGGTGGCGAGATCGGCGGCACCCAGGTCGGTAACACGTTTGGGACCTACCACACCGACTCGCGCGAGGTGGTGCCGGGAGGCGTGTTCTTCGCCCTGAAGGGCGCGAGCACGGACGGCCACCGGTTCATAGCCGACGCGCTCGGCCGCGGCGCCGCGGCGCTGGTCGTGGAGCGGCGGACCGAGCTCTCGCATGGGGTCGTGGAGGTCATCGTCCGCAACACGTGGGACGCGCTGTACGCCGTGGCGCGTTACGTCCGCGAGCGCGTCGATCCATTGGTGGTCGGCGTCACCGGCAGCAATGGCAAGACGTCGACCAAGGAGATGGTCGCCGCGATCCTGGAGCGCAAGTACTCAGTCCTGCGGACGACCGGCAACCTCAACACCGAGACCGGGGTGCCTCTGACGATTCTGAGGCTCGAGCCCCAGCATGAGGCGCTCGTCCTGGAGATGGGGATGCAGCGCGCCGGCGACATCGGCAGGCTCGCTCACCTGGCAGAGCCGACGGTCGGGATCATCACGAACATCGGCAGCGTGCACATGGAGTTCTTCGAATCCCACGAACAGCTCGCGCGTGCCAAGGGCGAGCTCGTCGCGGCCCTTCCTGAATCGGGGCTGGCGGTCCTGAACGCCGACGATCCCTTCTTTTCGCTGCTGTCCGAAATGTCCACAGCACCCGTGACGAGCTTCGGCTTCGAGGCGGGCGACCTTCGCGGCGAGAACTACACGGCCGCCGATGATGGCGGATGCGCATTCACGGTGGGTGATGTCTCCATCCACCTGGCGCTCGAGGGCCGCCATCAGGCCCGCAACGCACTCGGGGCGCTTGCCGCCGGAAGGTTCGCGGGGGTGGGCCTCGACGAAGGCGCCGCAGCGCTCGCGAATGTGTTCGTCCCTCATCGGCTGCAGGAGCACAAGACCTCTAAGGGCGTGGTGATCGTCGACGACGCCTACAACGCCAGCCCCGAGTCGATGCTCGCCGCATTCGAGACGCTGGCGGAGCGGCCTCGGCACGGGCGGCTGTTCGCCGTGCTCGGGCCCATGTTCGAGCTGGGCGCGCTGGCCATCGAATCCCACCAGCGGGTCGGGCGGCGCGCCGCGGAGGTGTTCGACGCAGTGGCGGTCCTCGACAGCGAGCTCGGCAGCGTGCTCGCGGACGCCGCCGGCGCGCACCTCGTGCCCGACCGGGAAGCGGCCGTGATGTGGGTCAAGAACAACGCCCGCCGCGGCGACAGCGTGCTGGTGAAGGGATCGCACAGCGCGGGGCTCGACGAGGTCGTGAAGGAACTAACCAGGTGATCTTCGACGTCGCGACTTTCGCAGTCGCGTTCGGAATCGCGCTCTTCGTGTATCCGTACACCATCCGGACGCTGCAGCGCCTCAAGGCGGGACAGGTGATTCAGTCGGAGCTGCCCGAAAGCCACCAGAAGAAAGCGGGCACGCCGACCGGCGGCGGCATCGTGTTCGCCGTCCTGGGCATCGTCGGCGGGCTGCTCGCCGCGCTCGCCGGGCACGCGGGGGCGTGGCCCGCCGTCGCCGGGCTCGTCGCGGGCGGTCTCATCGGCTTCGCCGATGACCTGAGCAAGCTGCGGGTCGGCTCGCGCGGAATCTCCGCGCGTTGGAAACTCCCCATCCAGGTCCTTCTCGCGGTGCCGGTGGGATACATCGCTCTCTCCGCAAGCGCTCTACCTTGCGCAGGTCCTCCAAGCCTCATGGGTTGTGACGGCCCACATCAATACCTGTTTCCGTCGTACCCCTTGCCACTGCTCGTGTTTCCGCTCGCCGTCATCGCCATCGTCGCGACGGCGAACTCGGTCAACATCACCGACGGCATGGACGGCCTGGCCGGGGGCCTGTCGGTGATCGCCATCGCTGCGATGGCACTGCTTCTGAGCGGAGCGCCCGCGGGCGAGAAGGCGGTCGCGATGTCGCTTGCCGGAGCCCTGGTCGCGTTTCTCGTCTTCAACCGGTATCCAGCGCGCGTATTCATGGGCGACACGGGCTCGCTCGCGATCGGGTACGCACTGGCCGCGATGGCCATCCAGCAGGGATGGCTCGGGCTCCTCCCGCTGCTCGCGCTCGTGTTTGTATTGGAGACCCTCTCTGTCATCATTCAGGTGGCCTACTTCAAGGCCAGCGGCGGACGTCGTGTTTTCAAGATGGCCCCGATCCACTACACGTTCCACCACCAGGGTTGGTCTGAGAACCGCATCGCGCTCACCTTCTGGGGCGCGGGCCTCGTCTCAGCGCTGGCTGCTGCCGGGGTGGCGCGGCTGATCACGTGACCGCCCTCGTGGTGGGCGCGGCGCGCAGCGGCGTCGCGCTGGCCGGATATCTCACCGCGAAGGGTGAGGCGGTGCGCGTCGTTGACAAGAAGAGCGAACCCGAGCTCCGCGACACGGTCGCTCAGCTGCCGGCGGGCGTCGACCTGAGGCTTGGGGGCTATGACGACTCGGTTCTTGTCGATGTCGACGTCGTCTACGCGAGTCCGGGCGTGCCCTGGGATTCTCAGCTTCTCAACGACGCACGCCGGCTCGGCATCAGGGTGTCGAGTGAGATCGACCTGTTCCTCCGCCTGTGCCCTGGCACGGTGGTCGGAATCACGGGCACCAACGGCAAGACCACGACCACGGCGCTGACCGGCTCTGTGCTCGCCGCGGGTGAGAGGCCGGTGCTGGTAGGCGGCAACATAGGCGACACCGTTCTCGATCGTCTCGACGAGGTGACGGCGCGCCACTGGGTCGTGCTCGAGCTGTCCAGCTTTCAGCTCGAGTCTGTTGAGAAGCCGCACTTTCACATCGGCGTGATCCTCAACATCACGCCCGACCACCTCGACCGCCATGGCACGTTCGAGCGCTACGCCGACCTCAAAGCGCGCGCGATCGAGTTCGCGGGCGCCGACGATTTCGCGGTCCTCAACGGTCGCGACCCGGCCGTCCGGCCGCTGGCATCGCGTACGCGTGGGCACGTGGTGTGGTTCGACGAGCACCAACCTGTGCCCGCGATGCCGCTGCCCGGCCGGCATAACGTCGAGAACGCGCTCGCGGCGGCGGCCGTCGGTCGCATCGCGGGACTTTCCGATGAGGCCATCGGCGCCGCGATTCGTTCGTTCAAAGGCGTCGAGCACCGCCTCGAGCTGGTCGGCGAATGGGACGGGGTGCGCTGGTACAACGACTCCAAGGCCACCAACCCCGACGCGAGCCGCGTCGCGCTCGGCGCATTCCCCGACACGCGCTTGGTGCTGATCGCCGGCGGTTACGGGGGCGGCTTCGAGCTGGGGCCCTGGGTGGCCGACGTGCTGGGCAACGCCGACGCGGTGGTGTTGATGGGCGCCTCGGCCGACCTGCTCGCCAGGGAGCTCGCCGTTCACCACAAGGTCCTGCGTGCGGACAGCCTCGAGGAGGCGGTCGACCTCGCGGCAGGTCTGGCGCTACCCGGCGGCGTGGTGCTGCTGAGCCCCGCCTACAAGAGCTTCGACATGTTCAAGGACTACGAGGACCGCGGCCGCCGCTTCAAGGCCCTTGTCCACGAGAGGTTCGAAAAATGAGCTTGGGCGTCCGGTCGGTCAAGCACCCGGACCGGCTCCTGATGTTCACGACCGTGCTGCTCAGCGGCGCGGGGCTGGTCATGGTCACCAGCGCCAGCGTCGCCTTCGCCTACACGCAGCACCAGTCGGCCTTCTACTACGCGCAACGGCAGGCGGTCTGGATGCTCATCGGCTTCGCCGGCCTGTTCGTGCTCGGACGGATGGACTACCGCCGTCTGCGTCCGCTGGCCCCCGCGGCGGCGGTGGCGGCCGCGCTCCTGATGCTGCTGGTCCTGGTGCCGCACCTCGGTGTGACTGTGAACGGCGCCCGCCGCTGGTTCGATGCGGGGCCGCTGGGAACCTTTCAGCCATCGGAGCTGGGCAAGCTGGCGTTCGTATTCTTCGTCGCCCACTGGGTCGACCGCAACGCCGCCCACCTCGGCGACCTGCGCAAGGGCCTCGCGCCCTTCGCGGCGATGCTCGCCGGCGTGCTCGTGCTCCTCATGCTCGAGAGAGACCTCGGCACATCGGTTGTCATCGTCGGGATCTTCCTCAGCGCGTACTGGGCCGGCGGAGGGCGCTTCCGGCACATGGTCCTGCTGGTGGCGGCTCTCGGTCTTGCCTTCCTCGCGATCACGCTGTTCGAGCCCTACCGCTTCGCCCGCCTGACCAATTTCAGAAACCCGTTCGCGGATCCGCTGGGGGCCGGCTTCCAATCGACGCAGGCGCTTTACAGCCTGGGCTCGGGAGGGATGTTCGGCGTCGGCATCGGCCACTCGGTCGAGAAGTACGGCTGGCTGCCCGAGGCGCACACCGACTTCATCTTCGCCATCCTGGGCGAGGAGACGGGGCTGGTCGGGACCACGCTGGTGATGGCCGGGTTCCTGTTCTTCGCTGTGCGCGGATACCTGGCCTCCCTGCGCGCGCCCGACCGATTCGGGGTGTGCCTGGCGGCCGGGATCACGACCTGGATCGCATTCGAGGCCTTGATGAACATGGCCACGGTGACGAACACGCTGCCGATCGCGGGCGTGCCGCTGCCGTTCTTCAGCTACGGCGGCACGGCGGTCGCGACGACGCTGGCGGCGGTGGGACTCCTGCTCAGCGTCGCCCGCAATGGATCAGGTACGGGATTCGGTGATAACAAGAGGAAAGATGAGGCTGTTGATAGCTGGCGGCGGGACCGGTGGGCACCTCTATCCGGCGCTCGCGGTCGCGCACGCGTTTCGCGCTGAGGAGCCCGATGGCGCTCTGCTGCTGGTTGGGCGCAAGGGCGGCCCCGAGGAGCGGCTCGTGCCGGCCGCGGGGTTCGACCTGGCGACCGTCAACGTGCGCGGGCTCGACCGCGATGCGCTCTGGAAGAACATCGCGCTGCCGGCGATCGTCCCGGCCGCGCTGCGCGCCGGCCTGCGCATCGTCGATGCCTTCAAGCCCGACGTGGTGCTCGGGATGGGCGGCTACGTGATGGCGCCGGCGGTCGCCGCTGCGCGCATACGGGGGATTCCCTATGTGCTGCATGAGAAGGACGTGCGTCCCGGCCTGGCGACGCGCTGGTTCGCGCGCGGCGCCGC
>DASWGF010000038.1:0-2461 GCA_036393875.1 Candidatus Dormiibacterota bacterium | reverse complement strand
GCCGGTTTCGAGGCCAACAGGCAGCTCGTCCTGACCTGGTACCCGAGCGAACAGCCGGGGTCGATTCTTCCCGAAACCTAAACTCGCAGGGTGCGACCAGAGACCCAGGCCCCGGGCGACGCGCGCCTAACCACGAACGCGGCCACCACCGACGTGAGAGTGGCCGGCCCGGGTGAGAAGAACGCCCGCGGTCGCTGGAGGCCGGTCATGGTCGTGGCGGGCGTCGTGGTACTCGCGGCGCTCGTCGCGGGAGGCGTGAGCCTGGGTGTGCTGCAGCTGCAGTCGCGCACCAACCCGCAGTCGGTGAACCTTCGGTCGGGGGTCACGATCTCGGAAGACTCCGCCATCGTCCAGGCCGCTGCCCGAGCCAAGCCGGCGGTGGTGAGCGTGGTCACGCAGATGCAGCCATCCGTGAGCGGGGGGTCGGGTTATCTGGCGACCAGCGACGGCTTCATCGTCACCAACGTTCAGGTGATCGCCCGCTCGAGCACCCTGACCGTGCTGCTGCTCGGCGACACCAAGCCGCACAAGGCTCGACTGGTCGACTACGACTGCCAGACCGGCGTGGCCGTCCTCAAGGTCGACCAGGTCAGCGGGCTGCCCACCCTGGCCTTCGCGGACCCGACCTCGCTGGTCCAGGGGCAGGTAGTGGTGGCAGTGGCCGGCCCTCTGACGGGAATTGCCCTGCCCGGTCATGTCAGCGCGCTCCACCGGCCTGTCACCGTCACCGACTCGGTGGCTCCGGACCAGACCGTTGAGATCAGCGACACCATCCAGACCGACGCTGTCATTGACCCGAGCACTGCGGGCGGCCCCCTGCTGAACGTGGGCGGCCAGGTGATCGCAGTCTCGATGGCCGCGCAGGGATCCAACGGCGGTTTCGGCCTCAACCCGGCCGACATCCAGGACGAGGTGCAGCAGATGATCTCGAGCGGCCAGCTGGTCGTGGCCTCGCTCGGCGGGACGAGCATGGTGCTGACACAGCAGGCGGCCGCGCTCGCCGGCACGCCGGAGGGCGCCCGGCTCGTGGCAATCGACAAGATCGGACCTGCGGCCACGGCCGGGTTGCAGACCGGCGATGTCATCACGCAGCTGGATGACGTCACGGTTGACGCGGCCCACCCGCTGGCTTTGCTGCTGCGGTCTCGCTTCCACCCGAACCAGCGCGTGACGG
Source organism: Candidatus Dormiibacterota bacterium (assembly GCA_036393875.1). Classification (GTDB taxonomy): domain Bacteria; phylum Chloroflexota; class Dormibacteria; order Dormibacterales; family Dormibacteraceae; genus UBA10449. Next base: position 1,287 of record DASWGF010000038.1, on the reverse strand, counting down.
TGAGCTACACGCGCGGGAGCACCTCGACCCAGGTGCTGTTGACGCTGGCGGGGGCGCATCCTTCCTGTTGACGGCTGAAGGCTCGGGGATGGGAATCCGCCGCCGCATCGGCGAGGCGCTCGTCGAGGCGGTGCGCTCGGTCGGTGTCGAGGGCAACCTGCCCGACCTGGAGCTCGGGCGGGCCACGGGCGCCGGCCACGGGGACTACGCGAGCCCCGCGGGCCTGAAGCTCGCGCGGATCCTGCGCCGGCCGCCGCCTCAGATCGCGGCGCAGATCGCGGAGACGATTGCGATGCCGGACGGATCGGCGACGGCCGAGGCCTCGGGCGGCTACGTGAACTTCACGCTGAACCCGGAGTGGCTGCAGCGGCTGGTCGCCGAGGTTGCGTTGCGCGGCCAGAGCTACGGTGCGACCGACCTCGGCCGCGGCGAGCGCGTGCAGGTGGAGTTTGGGAGCATCAACCCCACGGGACCGCTGCACATCGGCCACGGCCGGGGGGTGGTCATGGGCGATTCGATGTCCCGGCTGCTCGAGTTCACGGGTCACGCGGTCAGTCGCGAGTACTACGTCAACGACCAGAACACGCAAGCGCGCAGATTCGGGGCCTCGGTGTGGGCGCGAATGCACGGCGAAGAGCCACCCGAGGGCGGCTACACCGGCGCCTACGTCATCGAGCTAGCCGAGATGGCAAAGCACGAGCTTGGCGACCTCGACTCGTTGCCCGCGGATGAGGCGGAGGCCAAGGTGCGCGAGCTCGCCGTCGGCGTGATCGTTTACCGCATCCGCGCCAGCGTCGCCCGCTTGAACGTTCGTTACGACGAGTGGTTCCCCGAATCGCGGTTGTGGCAGGAGGGCCTGCCGCAGCTTGCGATCGAAAGGTTGCGCGAATCGGCCTTCCTCAAGGAGCGCGACGGCGCGCTCTGGTTCGGGCCGGCTCTGGAAGAGGAGGACGGGTTGGGCGAGCAGGTCGTATCCGAAAAGGAGGATCGGGTGGTCATCCGCTCGAACGGTGAGCCCACATATTTCGCTTCCGACCTCGGGTATCTGCTCAGCCGGTTCGACCGCAGGCGTTTCCACCGAGTGGTCGAGGTCTGGGCCGCCGATCATCACGGCTACGTCCCGCGGCTGAAGTCTGCTGCCGCCGCGCTCGGGATCGACCCGGCCCGGCTGGTGATCATCATCCACCAGATGGTCAATCTCAAGGAAGGCAAAATGTCGAAGCGCGCTGGGCGCTTCGTCGAGCTCGACGAGCTGATCGACAAGGTCGGCTCGGACGCCGTGCGCTA
>DASWGF010000037.1:0-4389 GCA_036393875.1 Candidatus Dormiibacterota bacterium | reverse complement strand
GCCCTCCTGGACCAGTGCGTCGAGCGTCTTGCCGACGGTGTCGACGTTGTGCCACTTGAGGAGCAGCTGCTCGAATGCGCGATAACCGTCGATCGTGCCGGTGTTCGGCGCGTAGCTCGGGCCGACCGAATAGCCCGACGTGTTGACGTCCTTGTCGACAATTCCGAGCGCCTTGGCGCGCGCGATCAGCTTGCTCGCCTTGCTCGCCAGGTCTTGCTGTGCAGCGGAGGCGCTGCTTTGCTTGGACTCAACCGCCACGGAGATCAATGCGAGGTCGGGCTTCCTGGACACGATCGCGTCGCCACTGGTGATAACTCCGGGATCGAATGGCGACGTCGTCGAGAACGCCGAGGGCGCGGCGATCAGAATCGAAGGTCTGCTGACCGCAAGCACCGCAAGCGCCGCAATGAGCGCGCACAAGGTGGCCGCGGCGGCGGACAAAACGATGGTGCGGAAATTTGATTGCATCTTGCAAACCTCCTGTCGTGCCAACGCCGCATAGGACGGCGGGGTAACAGGGACCTGCTTAGATCCGGGTGAGCCTCCAAAACCGCCCGGGCGGGTAGATTGCGTCGGAGGTAGTCAGCGGCACGTCGAGGTTGTAGTCGCCGAGCACCATGTTGAGCACGCCCGCGTTGGTTCCCCGTGGGATCGGATCTTTGATCGTCAGCGCCGGCGCGCGCACGGTCTGCCTCAGGATCATCCCCGGCCACTCCACCAAGTCGACGTTGGTCGTCGACAGCAGGTCTGAGCGGCCTCCCCAAGGCAACTCGTAGCTGCCGACGGCCACGTATTTGGAAAGCACCCGCACGATGTGAAGCTGCGTCTGCATCGCGTAAATCAGCGCCTTGGCAGAGGCAAACGCCGCATCCAGGGTGGGCAGTCCCATCACGCACCCGTAGATGGTGATCGTGAATCCGCCCACCGTTACGGAGGCGGCGAACAGGAAGTTGGCGCCGAAGCCGGAACCGGTCTTGATGCCGATGAGGCCGGCCTCGCCGAGGGCGTAGTCGACGTTGTATACGGTCCCGGCGACGGGCAGCTTGACATCGGTCGTGGCCACGATCTGGGCCAGCACGTCCAGCTTCATCGCTGTCATGCCAAGAGTGAGCAGGTCGGTCGGAGTGCTCACGGTCTGGTCGGATGCGCCGGCCGCATCGGCGAACCTGGTGTGGTTCATGCCGAGCTTCTTGGCCAGCTTGTTCATCTCCGCTACGAAGGCCGCGGCTGAGCCTGCGTCCCAGTTCGCCAGCGTGAAGGCGATGTTGTTGCCAGACGGGATCAGCAGGGCTTGGAGCGCTTGGAGCTCCGTTAGCTGCTCGCCGGCGCGCACCTCGACGACCGACTGCTTGGCGGCGTTATCCGCCTGATATTCCTGAACATCCGCGTCCGTGATCACGATCGTTGGGCCCTGTTCACTCTTTTTCAGCGGCTTGTCGTTAAGGACCACGAAGGCGGTCATCACCTTGGCCACGCTCGCCGCGGGCACCGGCTTCTCGTTGCCGGATGAGGCGATGAAGCCGAGGCTGGAGACGCCGACCGCAGCGGAGCCCGAGCTCGGCCATGGCAGCGTGGATGCCGTCCCCGAGGTCGTCGTCGAGGTTGCCACCGATCCTGTGGCCGCCACCGCCGGTATAGGTCGGATGAAGTAGTTGAACGCCAGGTATCCGGCGACCAGTAGCAGCAGCGCGCCCGCCGCCCGAAGTTTCACGTGCCCACGATAACTTTCAGGACCGGCATGGGGCTGAGTAACGCAGCCGGCGTAACGTCAGCCGGCCTTCCAGGTCCTGAATGCGTTCATGAGCTCGGCTTTGAGCTGTTCGGGGACAGGCTCGGAGGCGACCCTGCCCATCAGCATTCGCGCCGTGCGCAACTGGGCGAGATAGGCGCGACAACCGTCACAGCCTTGCATGTGATTGTCGAATCTCGCGCGGTCGGCCGCCGACAGCGCGCCGTCGAGATAGGCCGTCATCAGCTCGACGACTTCGCGGCACGTCACTTCAGATACTCCTCGAGCGCCTTCCGCACTGACGCCCGGCCCCTGTGCAGGCGCACCCGCTGATTTGCGGGCGAGATCGACAGCAGGCCGCACACCTCGTCAGCATCGAACCCGGCGACGTCGCGCAGGATGACGACCTCGCGCTGCTTGGCGGGCAACGCCTCGATGGCCGCCTTCACCTGGTCGACGGTTTCGCGGCCGAGCAGCTTCGATTCCGGCACATTGCTCCAGCTGTCGGGAGGAGTCGACCACAATCCATCGCTTCCGAAGCGACGCTGATCGACCGTCGGGCCACGACCCTCTCCGGCGTCGCGCCGGAACAACGACGTGAAGGGCAGGATCCGCGACTCCTTGCGGTGGCGAGACCGCGCGACGTTGAGAAGGATGCCGAAGACCCAGGTCTTGAGAGCCGAGCGCCCTTCGAACCTATCCAGGGTCCGAAGGCACGTGAGCCAGGTCTCCTGGACCGCATCCTCTGCCGCGCCTCGATCCCGCAGGTAAGACATGGCCAGCCGCAGCATCGGCCCGTGGTAGCGAGCGATCAGCGCCTCGAAGGCGGGCTCGTCGCCGGACTTGAGAGCCTCGAGGTCAGGATCAGACGGTTGTCTCACCACCCTTGGGCCAGGATAGGCGGAGCGGCCTTCGGGCCAGGGTGGCCGGCTCGAGAACAAAGACACGCTCATCACGAGTTCGTGTCTCCCGGCGGCGTTTCGTTACACGTAGGGTGGTTTTGCGCCCTGCGTTCGGATGGGGCGGTACCTGGGGGTTCAGTGGTGGCCCCCGCGCCCGGGTCAACGTATATGTAGTCGGTGACCTGGGTCGAAAGCTAGCGAGCCGGAGCCCAGGGGAGCCTGCGCCTGATGGCATTGGTCCCTTCCTCAAGAGAGGGACCAACACGAGACGTGCGCTGGCTGGGAATGCGGGCTGAGAACACTAGAAGTACAGAAACACTTCGACTTCCTCGCCCACGGATCCCTCCTCGTTAACGACGAACCCGCCTGGGGTCAACGAAGTAACGATTACAACACCATGGGTCCCCGTAACGGTTGACGGAAGGTCGGCTTGCCTAAGGGTCCTCTTCTCTGGCCTGACAAAATCCAGCCTACTCGGCGTGCGTTGGTCGCCGCTGCTGCGAATCGGCCTCACACCTGGGCGCCCGAACGTAATGAACAGAAGCCGCGTCACGAACTCGCTGCCGCTGGCACGAACTGCTAGATCCTCTTCAGTGACCGTCGTTGGCCTCTCTATCGGGTGGTCGCTGAGAGCAAGCCTTGTCACAAAACCAGGAAATTCATCCGCGACGACCTGGACATCGACAAACGGTTCCTCATCGCCGACCCGAGAAACGTTGCACCTGAGCACCGGAATTACATAGTTCCAATTTGGGTGGATCACCACGTCCGCGCCACCGTCCCAAAATGCTTTCGTTGCGCCGTCCCACCCGGCTGGGCCGCTACGCCACGCCCCGTCGATTGGAAAGTTTGTGTAGGGAAGTGCGAGCCCCGCACCGACGAATCCCAGTCGCACCGCAACAAAACGCGCGGCAACTCGGCCCCGATTCTCCAGCTCGATGGTTAGGCTCCAGTCCTGAAACTGCATCGCCATGCTGCTGTGCATTACCAACGCTGGCCTTTCAGTCGCGTTCGTGTACGCGACTGTAGCGATGACCGTCGCGAGTACAGCAAGTGCGAGCGCCCCAGCGCCGTAGATTGCGCCGAGCGCGGCCCATTGGTCGCTTGGAGTCTTGGGCCACCCCGGCCGGATAGTGAGAGTCAGCGCGACAACGATCACTGCAACGATCGCAAGCAGAGCGACCAAGGTGAGGCCGCTTCTCGGCCAGTTCGCGACCGGCCGCGGACGAGTGATCCGAAGGCGTTTCACTGCCGACGCCAGGTCACGCCGACCAGGCCGCTTTGCCACCGCATCAAGGTAGCGGGTCTATCTCGGTGGGCAGCCCTTACCTCCTAGTAGCACTTGGGACCCCGGAGGGTACCCGCCTTGGCTAAGTGGGTTGAGCTCCCTGGGCGACTTGGAGCTGGCGAAGCTGCCACCATCGCCGCGGCGGCGCATCGTTGTTGGTCTGTCGCACTCGACGACAAGCCGGCGCGTCGCCGTGCCGCTGACGAGTTAGGCCCGCACCGAGTCGGATGTCAGTGCTCGTGTCCGATTATCGCCACATCGGCTGGTCGATTCGTATTCGCCCCGATGGCGGAGGGGCTGGGATTTGAACCCAGGATAGGCTTGCACCTATAACAGTTTTCAAGACTGTCGCCATCAACCGGACTCGGCCACCCCTCCTAGGGCACCAAGGATTCTAGGAATCAGCGCTCCCCGATGACTTCCAGGCCGCCCATGTAAGGCCGCAGCACCTCGGGCACCGTGATCGTCCC
>DASWGF010000036.1:0-7266 GCA_036393875.1 Candidatus Dormiibacterota bacterium | reverse complement strand
ACTTGCCCTTCGCATGGCCAAGGAGGCGGTGCTCAAAGCCTTCGACTCACCACTCGCCGAAGGACTCGTGGCCGAGCGCAAGAGCTTTTACTTCCTGTTCTCAACCGAGGATCAGAAGGAGGGCATGCGCGCCTTCCTCGAGAAACGAAAGGCAGTATTCAAAGGAAGGTAAGGAAGGGAGATGGCCACCGAGGTCGAGGTCCACGTCAACGTCCACGTGCACGATGGGGTTGGACTGATCCAGCTCAACCGCCCCGAGAAGATGAACGCCATCGGGGTGGTCACGCGCAAGCAGCTGGGTGAGGCGATCAAGCAGGTCGAGCGCGATGACGCGGTGCGTGTGGTGGTCCTGACCGGCACTGGCCGCGCGTTTTGCTCCGGTGCGGACGTGACCGAGCTGCCGACCGTGGAGGGCAGGATGCGGACGCCCGAGGACGTGGGCAACGTGCTACGCAACGAGTACATGCCGATGCTCACGCGCCTGCGCACCATGCCCAAGCCTGTCATCGCTGCGATGAACGGGCCGGCGGCCGGCATCGGCGCGAGTTACGCGCTCGCGTGCGATATCCGCATCGCCACGCCTGAGGCTTACCTGCTCGAGGCCTTCATCAACATCGGCCTGGCGCCCGACGGTGGTGTCAGCTGGCTCCTGCCGCGCCTTGCGGGCACCGGCGTCGCGTACGAGATGTTCTTCACGGGCAAGCCTCTATCTGCGATTGATGCGCACCGGCTCGGCATCATCAACCGCCTGGTGCCCGCGGACCGACTCGAAGCGGAGGTGCGCGAGCTGGCCGCTCAGCTCGTTTCGCAGCCCCGCCAGGCGCTGGCCGCCGCCAAGCGCGCCGTCAACCATGCGCTGGAGTCGAGCTTCGAGGAGGCGCTGGAGTTCGAGTCGTACTTGCAGGAGGCGCAGGCGGCGAGCCCTGAGTTCGCGGAAGGCGTCGCGGCCTTCCTGGCCAGACGCTCTAAGAAGCAATGACCGAACTCCGACAGGCGGTCATCGTCGCGACCGCCCGGACGCCGATGGGGAGGTACGGCGGGCAGTTGAAGGACGTGCGTCCCGACGACCTCGCCGCGATCGTGCTCAAGGAAGCTTGCGAACGCGCCCACGTCAAGCCCGCCGAGGTCGAGGACGTCATCCTCGGCTGCGCCAACGGCGCCGGCGAGGACAATCGCAACGTCGCGCGTATGGCCCTGCTGCTCGCCGGGTTTCCGGTCGAGGTGCCAGGCCAGACCGTCAACCGCCTCTGCGGATCGGGGATGCAGGCTGCCATCGCGGCCGCGCGCGAGATCCAGACCGGCGCCGCCGACATCGTCGTCGCCGGCGGCGTCGAGAGCATGACCCGAGCTCCATGGGTGATGCCCAAGCCCGACGGCGCTTTTCCGCGCGGACCGCAAACCGCTTACGACACTGCCCTCGGCTGGCGACTCGTGAACCCGAAGATGGCCGAGATGTACGGGACGCTCCAGATGGGGGAGACCGCCGAGCGCGTCGCGCAGAAGTACGAGGTATCGCGCGAGGACCAGGACGCCTTCGCTCTGCGCAGCCACCAGCGGGCGGTCGCGGCTCAGAAATCGGGGCGGCTGGCCGAAGAGATCGTCCCCGTCGTTGTGCCGCAGCGCAAGGGCGAGTCGCTGCGGATAACCGCTGACGAAGGTCCGCGCGAAGACACCTCGCTCGAGGCCCTGGCCAGATTGAAGCCGGCGTTCTCCGAGAACGGCTCCGTCACCGCCGGTAACTCGTCACCGCTCAACGACGGCGCGACCGCGCTGGTGCTGATGTCGGAGGGCAAGGCGCGCGAGCGCAACCTGCAGCCGCTCGCGCGGCTGTTGGCGGCCGCCCCCGCGGGCGTCCATCCCGATTACATGGGCATCGGCCCGGTCCCTTCGTCGATGAAGGCGCTCGAGAAGGCGGGCCTGCGGGCGTCGGACATCGGCATCGTCGAGCTCAACGAGGCCTTCGCGTCACAGTCGCTCGCATGTGTGCGACTGCTCGGATTGGACGAGGAGAAGGTGAATGTGAACGGCGGAGCGATTGCCCTGGGCCACCCGCTCGGCAGTAGCGGCGCGCGGTTGGTCGGTACGCTCCTGCGCGAGATGACCCATCGCGACGCCGAGTACGGACTGGCCACCATGTGCATCGGGGTCGGCCAGGGCATCGCGTCGATCTGGCAGAGGATCTAGGACATTTCCGAACGCGACCCGGCCGCGGTGCGCACAATGTTCGATCGCATCGCGCGGAGATACGACCTCGTCAACACCGTGCTGTCAGCCGGAACCGATGGCGGCTGGCGGCGCCGGGCCGCGCGGCTGACCCAACTCAATGCCGGAGGCTCGGCGCTCGACATCGCCTGCGGGTCCGGCAAGCTCACCGCGCTGCTGGCTCGAATCGCCGGCCCGGATGGCCGCGTGGTCGGCCTCGACTTCAGCACGCAGATGCTCGAGGTCGCCCGCGTCGGGCATCCGGGCCTGGAGTTCCTCGAGGGCGACGCGCTGAACCTCCCGTTTGAGGATGCGAGCTTCGACGCGAGTACTATCGCCTTCGGCCTGCGCAACCTCACCGATCCAGTCCGCGGTCTGCGCGAGATGATCCGCGTCGTCCAGCCCCAGGGCCGGGCCGTGGTGCTGGAGTTTGTGCGGCCTCCGAAAGGCCCTGTCGGCGCTGCCTATCGCGTGTACCTGCGAACCGTGCTGCCTGCTGTCGGCGGGGTGATCTCAGGCCAGCGGTCGGCGTATCGCTATCTCAGCGACACCATCGACTCCTACCGCAGCGCGGATGAGCTGCAGGCGCTCGCCGAGGTGGCGGGCTGGAAAGGCGTGCGCTACACCAGCATGGGAGCGGGGACAGTCGGGCTCATGTCAGGCGGTTCGATCGACCGCTGACCGGGCGATGCCCACGAGCGTCGGTCGCAGGCCGTCGAGCTCAATCGATTCGAGCTCGCGAACCGCGGCGTCGACCAGGCCGCGCGCCTCGTCGCCGACCCGCCGCAGAGCGTCGCTCGACGTGACGAGCTCGGTGACGCGGCCGACCTCCTCGTCTCCCAGCGAGCCTGCCAGCAGCCGGCGCACCTCGGGTCCGACGGAGCGGTCCTCGGCTGCGTAGATCAGCGGCAGCGAGAGCACCTTCTGCCGGATGTCGAGCCCGACCGGCTTGCCCGAGCTCGGGCTGAAGTCCACCATGTCGTCGGCCATCTGGAACGCCACCCCGAGCAGGTCGCCAAATCGCCGCAGCGCCTCGACGACCTCAGCCGGCGCATCGGACAGAAGCGCGCCAGACGCGCACGACGCTGCAAACAGAGCCGCGGTCTTGCCACGTACGACACGCAGGTACGAATCGTGGTCGCCGGGAAAGGCGCCCCGCAGCGCGACATCGTCGATCTGCGCGGCGCAGATCGCCTCCAGAGCGTCTGCCATCGTCGACGTCACCCCGACGTTGCCGATCTCTGCGATCAAACGGGTCGCCTTCGCGAAGTAGTAGTCACCCACCGCGATGGCGCGCTCGGCCCCTTCGGCCGCAGCGACGGTCGGGCGCCCGCGGCGGTGGGTCGACTCGTCGACATAGTCGTCGTGAACCAGGGTCGCGTTGTGGAGCAGCTCCACGGCCGCGGCCAGCGAGGCGGCGCGCAGCGCGTCGTGGCGCGGACCGATCTGCGAGGCGAGCTGGACCAACTTCGGGCGGAGGCGCTTTCCGCCGGCCTCCATCAGACGCCGCATCGGCACGGCCACCGGGTCGGGGTCGACCATGAGCTGCCGGGCCAGCTCGAGCTCGATCAGGTCCGAGTCGGAGTTCTGGGCTCCATTCGCCCCACCCGGCCCCGCAAGCGGGGCCGACCTCCCCACTGCGTGGGGAGGCGAGAATGCCGACCTCCCCACTGCGTCGGGAGGCGAGACAAACTCTCCGTCCAATTGCATTGCGAGCTCGCGATCGCGGGGGCCGTCGAGCTCAACCGCGAAAAGCGATTGCCAGCGCCCAAGCACGAGCTCGCCGTCCTCGACCAGAAGCGTCGCGAAGCCGGTGAGCAACAGCTGCCGGCAGTGCGCGTGGCCGTTGACCGGCTCGTCGACAGAGATCTCGAAGCGTCGCGCGAAGTCGTCGTGCTCGTAGCCGGCGTCGCCGGGCGCGAGGCGCTCCAGCAGCTTCTGGAAGTCGCGCAGGAGCAGGGGCTCGTTTTCGTTGATGGCGAGACCGAGCGTCGTATGCAGCGACTGCAGGTGGACGCGGCCGGTCCGCAGGCCCGACCTGCGCACTTCCTGGCCTACGAGCTTGGTCACGTCGACGAATTCGGTGGCGTGCGAGGTTGCAAATCGCAGGCGCCCCGCGATCATGCCGTGGCCGAGAACGCGTGCACGAGAAGCTCGCGCACCGGCCGGCTCGGCTTGCCCGACGCAGCCGCGGCCGAGAGTCCCTCGATTGCCTTCGCGAAAGCCACCTGCACGGCCTGGGTGGCGTTGTCGGCGAGCAGGCGTGAGGCGCGTGCCAGGCAGAGATCGCCCATGAGCAGGGTGGTGGCCGGGGCCGCGTGGCCGCCCAGCCCCTGGAGGCGGATCCCCACCTCGATCAGCGCGGCGGCCAGCGCGAGCTTGGCCTGCATCTCCGGCTCGTGGGCGCTCAAGGTCTCCAGGTAGGACCGATACGTGTCCGACAGTCCCTGGTCCCACAGGCCCTCGAGCCTGTCCAGCTCACGATCTAGGACCTGGACGCTCATATGGGTTCGACGAGCGTGCTCGCCAGCTGGCCGAAGGCCGACAGTGCGCGCAGGCACGATTCGTCGTCCCCGGTGACGACGTAGTAAAGGCCGAAGCCGAGGACTGTATTCAACACCAATGGGACTAATACCTCGCGGGGTACAGTCAGCCGGACACGGCCGTCGGCCTCCAGGCGGTCGAGCTGCTCCTGGATGACCTCGCGGTACCGGGTGAAGAGCTCGGGCATGTACGCTCGCAGCCGCTCGGTTCGGGGCGCCTGCACCATGAGGTCGAAGGCCGCCAGCTGGACGTCGCCCAGGCGTCGCAGCGAGTCCCACAACGACTCCACACCGACCTCGAGCACCTCCAGCGGGTCGCTGAGCTGGTTGAGGGTGGCGCGGAGCTCCTCCACCGAACGGGCGGTCAGGTGGCGCCAGGCCTCGACCAGCAGCTCCGACTTGGTCGGGAACCAGTACTGGAGGTTGCCGATGGCGACGCCCGCCTTCGAAGCGATCGAGCGGACGCTCGTCCCCGAGTAGCCGTTTTCGAGCAGCGACTCGGCGGCGGCATGGATGATCAGGTCTCGGGTGCTCTCAGTCGCGGTAGCCCCGGTCATACGTATGTACTACTCTAGCTCGTTCTCAGAAATGCCATGCCTACTCACGCCCCGCTCCCCCGATCCCTCTCCCCGGAGGGGAGAGGGTGCCTCTTCTTCTACCCGCATAATCAACCGGGCGTGAAGAGCATCGAGCTTGTGTTTCCGTCTGGGCTCTGCGGGGTGATTCGCACCGACAACGCCGACGCGGCCTTCCAGGCCTGCCTCGCCGCCATCGAGGGCGGGATCGGGACCATCGAGGTCACGACCACGGTGCCCTCCTGGTACGAGATCGTCCGCGGCCTGATCGGGACCACCCTGGGCAAGATCCCGATCGGCGTTGGCACCGTCTGGGACCCGGGCGCTGTGGGGGAGGCGAAGGAGGCCGGAGCCGACTTCGTCGTCACGCCGGTCGTGCTCCCGGAGGTGGCCGAGGCCTGCCGCAAGCACGACATTCTGTGCGTGCTCGGAGCCCTGACTCCGACCGAGATCTATCACGCTCGGCTCGCCGGCGCGAACCTCGTCAAGGTCTTTCCGGTGGGGCCGGTCGGCGGCCCCGAGTACATCAAGGCGCTGCAGGGGCCCATGGGCGGGGTGCCGCTGTGGGCTTCGGGTGGCGTCGAGATCGACCAGATTCCGGCTTATCTTCGGCTGGGGGTGAAGGCGGTTGGGCTGACCGGCGCCCTCTTTCCAGCCGAGGCCTTGGCACACCGTGACATGGCGGCGATCGTCGAGAGGGCGACTCGGGCGGCGCAGGCCGCAGCGGCGGCGAGAGCGGACTAGAAGCTAAGCGCCCTTAGCAACCCACGTGGAAGTTGCACATGGTGACGCTGATGTTCGAGAACAGGTTGATGAGCTGGCCGCCCGTGGCGATCAGCGCAACGATCACGATGAGGGCGACCAGGGCAAGAATAAGGGCATACTCCACCATTCCCTGTCCTGATTGCCGGCGTTGGGTATACATCAATCTCGGTATCGACCTAGTAGCTTAACCCGCGAACCGGGCCTACTGGTCGATGGCGCTTCGCAAAGCCTGCTCCACGACCACGCGCACCATCCGCTTGCGCCAGAAGTGGCTGAGGTCCGCATTGTCGAGCGGCTTCGCCGGCCGTCCGGCGATCTCGGCCGCGGCGCGAATCGATTCTTCATCCCCCTCCTTGCCGACCATGAACTCGGATGCCTCGTCCGCCTCGAGCGGGTGTGAGGCGACAGCGGATAGAACGATCCGGCAGCTCGTCACGGTAGAGCCATCCAGTCGCAGTGCCACCGCCGCGCCGGCGATCGGAAAATCGATCGAGCCTCGCCGCCGCAGCTTGACGTAGGCGGTCCTGGTTCCGCCGGCGGCCGGCAGTCGCAGCGAAGTGACCACCTCCGCGGGCTGCTTCGCCAGGTAGTCGATGCCGTCGTCGCGATACAGCGCCGCGACCGGCAGCTCGCGTTCGCCTTCCGGGCCGGCGAGCGTGACGAGCGCGCCCAGCGCGATTGCCATCGGCGCGGTATCCGACGAAGAGACCGCCCAGCAGCGAGGGCTGCTCGGGGCGACAAGGCAGATGTCACCGTCCTTCTTGATGCAGAAGCCGGCGGCCTTTCGCCATTCGTACGTCATGTCGTAGTAGTTGCAGCGCGTGTCGACGCACAGGTTGCCGCCGATGGTCCCTGCGTTGCGCAGGGGTGGGGACGAGACGAGACCGGCAGCCTCGGCATAGCCGGGATAACCGCTGCGTAGGTCCAGGTCGGCAGATGCGGCGGCCAGCGTCACGCCTGCATCCACGACCGTCTCGTCCTCGCCTCGATGAATCGCGTGCGAAAGAAAATCGAGACCGATCAGTGCGTCGACCTCGAACTGTCTTCGTTTCAATTTCGGAAAGAGGTCGGTCCCGCCCGCGACAAACATCGCGTGGGGGCCGAGGTCGGCCGCCATGCGCGCTGCCTCTCGCGCCGTCTTCGGCCGCAGGTACTTAAATCGCGGCAGGCGCAGCAAGGTC
>DASWGF010000035.1:0-19704 GCA_036393875.1 Candidatus Dormiibacterota bacterium | reverse complement strand
CGCATACCGGCACCTGGGGATCGCCCTGCCCGACCCTGGACCTCAACAACCGCGCCTTCTGTAGGCGCCATCCTTCACGCCTTAGACTGTTTCGGCTGTGCAGCTAGTCCTCAGCTGGCCGATTCGCCTGCTCATCGTGATTGTCCTGGCGTTCTCGCTCTTTGTGGACGGCGCCGGATACGTCTACCGGATCGCGAATCACTATCCGCTCACCGGCAACGTTCCCGGCCTGCCGCCGAACTTTGGCGGATGGCAGATCTACTTCCACAAAGGACTGGACCTGGCGGGCGGGACGCACATCGACTACCAGCTCACGAACTTCCCGGTGGGCCAGTCTCGCGCGGACGTCCTGCAGAAGACCATCACAGTCATCTCCAAGCGCGTCAACTCGCTTGGCGTCAGCGAGCCGGAGATCCGGGGCGCCGGCTCGAACAACGACCGCATCACAGTCGACCTGGCCGGCGTCACCGCCGACCAGGCGCAGAAGGTCATCGGGGCGGTCAACCGGCTCGTCTACACGAAATGGGTCCCTGACGCCAAGGTGACAGGCGGCCCTGAGCCGGGTTACAAGCCCGCCTTCACAGGGCTCACAGGCGACGACATCGCGAGCGCCTCCGCCGCCCTCGACCAGAACGCCATCGGCTGGGTGGTCAACGTGAGCTTCACCTCACGCGGGGCCGATCTCTTTGGAAACCTCACGACGGCGAATGTCGCCGCGTGCCCGGGGGATACCAACACCAGCCTCGCCGCCAACTGCGCCGGGCGCCACCTCACGTCCTGGTTGGACATCACCCAGAACGACATCGACAACTGGGAAGACCCGACCACTGCGAACACGGTCTCGCGGAACTACGACACCGGCTGTCTGGCGACCGCCGGGCCGGGCAAGATCTGCCCCAAGCTGCTGGTCGACGCAGTGACGCAGCAGGCGATTCTTGGCGGCAACGCCGTGATCAGCGGCGGTGGGAACGGGTTCACGCAGGCGGCCGCCACCGACCTTGCGACCGGCATCAACGCCGGCTCGCTGCCAGTCGACCTACAAGTCCTGAGCGTCCAGCAGGTCGGCTCCACCCTGGGCGCCGAGTCCGTGAAGCTCAGCATCGCGGCCGGCCTCCTCGGGCTCTCGATCGTGATCCTGTTCATGATCATCTTCTACCGCGTGCCGGGCTTCCTGGCGAGCCTGGCCCTGCTCTTCTACGCGGGGGCGGTATTCGCCACCTTCAAGCTCGTGCCGGTCACGCTGACGCTGGCCGGGATCACCGGGTTCATCCTCTCGGTCGGTATGGCCGTCGACGCCAACGTGCTGATCTTCGAGCGCTTCAAAGAGGAAGTGCGCGCGGGCAGGACCATACCTGCAGCGGTCGATGCCGGCGTCCGGCGGGCGTGGCCGGCGATCTGGAACTCCAACCTGTCGACGATCATCACCTGCCTCATCCTCGGCTTCATCGGGCCGGGACCGGTCAAGGGATTTGCGATCACGCTCGGGATCGGCGTCGGCGTCAGCCTGGTTTCGTCGATCGTCGTCACCCACAACCTGCTGGCGATCGTCATGGCCGGCAGTCGCTTCCGGCGCCCGGCGCTGATGGGAGTGGATCGTGTCCGAACCATCTGACGACATTCAGGCCGGGCGGCTCGGGACGGAGGTCCCCGTTTCCGAGGACGACGAGGCCGAGGAAGAACCGGAAGAGCCGGAAGAGGAGGAGCAGCCCGGGGCTGCCGCCCATGAAGAGATCGTGGAGGCAGCCAAGGTGGAAACACCGCGCACGCCTCCACGCGTCCGGAAGATCGACTTCGTCAGCCGCCGCAACTGGTACTTCTTGTTCTCGCTGCTGATCATCATCCCGGGCATCTACTTCATGGTCCACAGCGGCTTTGCGCTCGGGATCGACTTCGCGGGTGGCACCGAGTTCACGGTCAGGTTCCTGAATCACCCGACAGGGGCGCAGGTGGAGAGCGCGGTCGCCGCTGAGAACATCGGCGGCACGGTCATCCCGGCCGGCCCCGACACCTACATCATTCGGACGCGCCCGATGTTGACGGCGCAGCAAACCCAGGAGGTCACAGACCTGACTGCCAGAGTGGGGCCGATTGACGCCAGCGCCCTGAACGTGCTCGAGGTCGGAGGAACGATCGCCGGCGAGACGATCCGGAGCGCCCTTCTTTCCGTCATCGTCGCCGCGATTGCCATCCTCGGCCTGCTCACGTTCTGGTTCCGCAACGTGCCTGGAGGAATTCGGGCCGGGTTTCAGTTCGGCGGTTCCGCGCTCGCCGCGCTGCTGCACGACGTCTTCCTTCTCACCGGGGTTTTCGCCATCCTCGGCACGGGACTCCACCTGCGGATCGGCGAGATCAACAGCCTTTTCGTCACCGCGGTGCTGACCGTGGTGGGCTTCTCAGTCCACGACACCATCGTTGTCTTCGACCGAATCCGCGAGAACCTTCGCGTCAGCCAGAGGCTCTCGTTCGAGCAGGTTGTGAACATCAGCATCATGCAGACGGCGGTCCGGTCGATCATCACCAGCTTCACCGTCGTCCTCGTCCTGGTCGCGATCCTGGTCGCCGGCGGCGATACCTTGAAGGGCTTCGCGCTCGCCCTGCTGATCGGCATCGTGTCCGGGACGTACAGCTCGATCTTCAACGCAGCACCACTGTTGGTGGTCTGGCGCAGGTTGCAGCCGCTCCGGTAAACGCCGGTGAAGCGCCGCATTCCTACTCGCGCAATTTCCTGATTCATGTGACGCAACTCGGCGTTCGGTCCGCTGCCGGGACCGGTTCCCCGGTCCCGGGCGCTTCAGCGGCTTCGGTCCGAAATCCGCACCCAGCCACCGCGATTTCGGACCGGAAAGGATGAGGCTGGTAATGTGATCCCGGACCCCGAACATGCCGACATGGCCAATAACGTCGATCAGAGAGTTGCTCGAGCCCACGATCAATCACATGGGCTATGAGCTCTACACGCTCGAGCAGTCGGGCCATTCAGGACGGACGCTGCGAATCTCCATCGACCATGCCGAGCCGATCACAATCGAAGACTGTGAGCGCGTGAGTCGCATCGCAGGTCCGCTGCTCGACCACTCGCGCCTGATCGATGGACCCTATGACCTCGAGGTGTCCTCGCCGGGCGCCGAGCGGCCGCTGCGAGGTCATGGCGACTACGAGAGGTTCAACGGCAAGAGGGTCAACATCCGCTACCGCAGCGGACCATCTGAGACCGTGATCGAGGGGCAGCTGGTCGCAGTCGACTCGGCGGGCATCGCGGTCTCGGGGCAGGGCGCGCGAGGGAGAGCGCCGGTAATTGTTCACATTGCATGGGATGACGTTGTCGCGGGCAGGCTCGCGGTCGCAATCTGAGCCGTCCACCGAAAGCCTCGCAGACGCCCTGACGGCGCTCTGCGCGGAGGTTGGCATCCCCTTCGAGGAGATGCTGCACACCGTCGAGGCGGCGCTCGCGAACGCCTATATTCGCGCCTTCAACGCGCCGGGCGACGTCCGCGTGACACTCGATACCAAGACCGGTGCGCTCGAGGTCACGAGTCGCGTCGTTCGAGCCGATGGCACCGAGATGGTCCGGACGCTCCCATCCGAAGACTTCAAACGGATGGCCGCGCAGACCGCCAAGCACGCAGTGCTGCGCCACATCCACGACCTCGAGCGCGACAAGGTGCTGCGCGATGTCGCGGAGCACCGTGGTGAGCTCGCCACCGGCATCGTGGACCGATCAGAGGCAGGCACGGTTTACGTGGACCTCGGCCGTGCCGAAGGCGTCATGCCCCCGGAAGAACAGATCCCCGGCGAGCACCTGCATCCCGGCCGGCCGGTGCTCGTGCTGATCCTCGACGCCCAGCACAACCCGCGCCAAGCGCAGGTCCGCGTCTCGCGCGCGTCCCGGATGTTCGTGCATCGCCTGCTCGAGGCCGAGGTGCCAGAGATCAAAGCCGGCACGGTGCAGGTGCGCGCGATCGCGCGTGAGCCGGGCCTGCGCACGAAGATCGCCGTTTCGGCCAGCGAGCGCGGCATCGATCCAGTCGGCGCGTGTGTCGGGCCCAAAGGCGTGCGCCACCGCGCCATCCTCAGCGAGCTGGCGAGCGAGCACGTCGACATAGTCCCGTGGTCCGATGACCCAGAAGCGTTCGTTGCCGCCGCGCTTGGGCCTGCGAAGGCGGAGTCGGTCACGATCGACCGAGGCACCCGTACAGCCACCGTGTTGGTGCCGCGCTCGCAGCTCTCGCTGGCGATCGGGCGGGACGGCCAGAACGCCCGCCTCGCGGCCAAGCTCACGGGCTTTCGCATCGACATCAAGGCCGGCGAGGGCGAGGGTCAGGGCGATGCCGATCCGGCGTGATGACCTCCCCACTGGTGGGGAGGGTGGCCCGGACGCGAAGCGTCCCGGACGGGTGGGGACCCGCACCTGCGTGGCGTGCCGGCAGGAGGCGGGCAAGGGTAGCCTGGTGCGGGTCGTGCGCAGCGCTGACGGGACCGCCGCGGTCGACGCCGGCGGGAGGGCTCAAGGGCGTGGGGCCTACCTTCATCGCGACCCTTCATGCCTCGAAATCGCCCGCAAAAAGAAGGCTCTCGACCGGGCTCTGAAGGCCACCGTCGGCGCCGAAGTGTGGGCTGAGCTGGGTTCGTAGGCGGGCCCGCCTCAGGTTTCGAATTCGCCCCGGGCGGCATAATCATACGTTCGGGCATGAAGGCACACGAACTCGCACGCGAACTCGGGATCAGCCAAAAGGAGCTGGTGAACTTCCTCCAGCAAAGGCGGCTGACGCGCAACGCCTCGGCGCCACTGGCGCCGGGGGCGATCGAGGCTGCCCGCTCGGCCTTCAAGCCGACGTCGGTCGCGGTCAAGATCGAGGCCAACGGCGAGCGCAAGGCGGTGCTGCCGCCGTCGCTGTCGGTCAAGGACCTCGCCGAAAAGCTCGGAGTGAGCCCGGTCGAGGTCATCAAGAAGCTGATGGCATCCAAGATCCTGGCCACGATCAACCAGGTCATCGACTTCTCCACCGCAGAGATCGTGGCGGACGAGTTCGGCTTCACCGTCGAGCCCGTATCGAGCGAGGACGTTGTCGCCGTCGAGGCCAAGGAAGGCGAGGGCGATGTCGTGACCACCTCGCGGGAAGAGCTCTTTTCGCTCGCCAACGAAGACCCGACCAAGCTGGTCCAGCGACCGCCCATCGTCACCGTCCTCGGCCATGTGGACCACGGCAAGACGTCGATCCTCGACGCGATCCGCAAGACTCGCGTCGCGGCGGGCGAGGCAGGCGGCATCACCCAGCGCATCGGTGCTTACAAGATCGAGACAGCCGACGGGCATGACGTCGTCTTCATCGACACCCCAGGCCACGAGGCGTTCACTGCGATGCGCGCCCGCGGCGCGCAGGTCACGGACCTCGTGGTGCTGGTCGTGGCCGCCGACGACGGCGTCATGCCCCAAACCATCGAGGCGATCCACCACGCCCGCGCCGCCAAGGTCCCGATCATCGTCGCCATCAACAAGATGGACAAAGAGAACGCGAACCCGGATCGCGTCCACCAGGAGCTCGCGGCCCAGGGCCTCGTCACCCGCCACTACGGGGGCGAGCTGGAGTGCGTCCATCTCAGCGCCAAGACCGGGCAAGGCATCGACGACCTGCTGACGACCATCGTGCTGTCATCGGACATCCTCGAGCTGAAGGCCAACCCGGATCGAAACGCCCTGGGGACCGTGGTCGACGCTCACCTCGAGCGCGGGCGCGGCCCAGTCGCTACGGTCCTTGTGCAGGCGGGAACGCTGAAGGTCGGAGACGACTTCGTATGCGGCCACATCTACGGGCGCGTGCGGGCGCTGACGGACGATCGCGGCAAGGGCGTGACGGCAGCGCCGCCAGCGACGCCTGTTGTCGTGTCCGGCATGAGCGAGGTCCCGCAGGCGGGCGACATCTTCCAGGTTGTCGGCTCCGAGAAGGTCGCCCGCCAGATCGCACTCACCAAGCTGACCGAGCGCCGGACCACGGAGGCGGCCCGGGACGTCGCCCCGCGCATCACCCTGGAAGAGCTCGCGCGGCGAGCCAAGGAAGGCGAGGTCAAGGAGCTCAGCCTCGTCGTCAAAGCGGACGCACAGGGCACGCTCGAGGCCCTCCTCAGCGCGCTCCAGAAGATCGAAGACCCGGTGGTCGCGATCAAGATCGTCGGTCAGGGCGTCGGGGCCGTCAGCGACTCAGACCTTCTGCTCGCCGGCGTCTCCAACGCGATCATCGTGTGCTTCAACCTCAAGCCGACGCCGGCTGCAACGGCGGCGGCGGAGCGGGCCAAGGTCGAGGTTCGCTACTACGACGTCATCTACAAGCTCACCGAGGACGTCGAACGCGCCGCCAAGGGCTTGCGCGAGCCGACTTATCGACAGATCCGCGAGGGCAAGGTCGAGGTGCTCATCCCCATCAAGATCCCGCGCCTCGGCATCATCGCCGGCAGCCGAGTGACGGAAGGCAAGGTCAGCCGCGGCGGTTGGGCCAAGCTGTTCCGGGGCAAAGAGCTGCTTCACGAAGGGCGGATAAGTTCGTTGAAGCATTTCAAAGAGGACGTGCGGGAGATGCCGGCAGGACAGGAGTGCGGCATCGGGCTAGAGGGCTTCGAGGACTTCCAAACCGGTGACACGATGGAGACGTACCGTCTCGAGCGCGAAGAAATCTGAGTTCCGCCAATAAATTGACTGCGGAGGTCGCCATGCCGAGCTACCGCGCCGATCAGGTCGGAGAGCAGGTGCGTGAGGAGATCATGTCCATAATTCGTCGCGAGCTCAAGGATCCACGGATCGGTTTCGTGAGCATCACGGCGGTGCGCATGTCACCGGACCTGCGGTCGGCGCGCGTTCGAGTAAGTGTGCTGGGCGACCCCGATGAGAAGAAGGCCTCGATGAAAGGCCTTGACTCGGCGAAGGGTCTCATCCGCCACGAGCTGGGGCGCCGGCTCCAGAACCTCAGGTACTCGCCCGACCTGCGCTTCGAGCTCGACCCGTCCATCGAGTACAGCGTGCACATCTCGGAGCTGCTGAAAGAAGTTCTCCCGGCACCGGAGGAGGACAAGAAATAGCAACCCCGAAGCCCGCGACCCGTCATGAGTACGACGAGATCAAAGACCTCATCGACTCCAACCAGCAGATCCTGATCTTCGGACACAAGGACGCCGACGGTGACACCCTCGGCTGCAGTCTCGCTTTCGCCGAAGCCTTGCGATCCGCAGGCAAGCACGCGTGGGTGGTCATACCGCCACCGCTGCCTCAGATGTATGCGTTCCTGCCTGGATTCGAGCAGATCGACGTGGAGCCGCCCGCAGGCGCCGATCCGGAGCTGGTGTTCTTCTTCGACTCCGGCAACCTCGAGCGTTCCGGGAGCAGCGTCAAGCAAATCGCCTCACACGCGACGATCGTCAACATCGACCATCATCCGTCGAACTCGCGATTCGGCGACATCAACGTGATCGAGCCTGAAGCATCCGCGGTCGGCCAGATGGTGATGGAGATGCTCGACCATTTCGACTTCCAGATCACGCCCACCATCGCCATCAACCTCTACGTCGCGCTTCTCACCGACACCGGAGGCTTCCGGCACGAAAACACGACCCCGCGCGCGCTCGAGGACGCGGCGAGGCTGGCCCGACTCGGAGCGGATCCCGGCCACATCGCGACGCAGGTCTACAAGATGCGGCCCGAGACCACCTTGAAGCTCAGCGCTCTGGCCCTGGCGACGATGCGCATCGAGCTCCAGGGAAAGCTGACCTGGGCGAAGGTGACCCGCCGGATGCTGCGTGAAGCCGGCGCTGTGATGGCCGAATCCGAGGGCATCATCGACACTCTCAACAGCATCGCCGGGCTGGAGCTCGCCATTCTCTTCAAAGAGGTCTCGTCCGACTTGACGAAGATCAGCGTGCGCAGCCGGGGCGCGGTTGACGCGGCGGCGTTGTGCGCATCGTTCGGCGGAGGCGGCCACATCCGCGCGGCCGGGGCGGAGATCGAGAAGTCCATGGACGAGGCGGTGCAGATGGTGCTGTCGGCGGCCAAGGAGGCGATCAGTGCCGCCTCAGCGAAGTCCTAGCGCTGAACGCACTTTCGTAAGCGGCGTCCTCAACGTCGACAAGGCCGCCGGTGAGACGTCCTTCACCGTTGTGAGACGGCTCCGACACCTGACGGGGGCGCATCGCGTCGGCCACGCCGGCACGCTGGATCCGCTGGCCACCGGTGTGCTGCCCATCCTTTTTGAATCCGCGACCCGCCTCGCCGAGTTCGCGCATCAGCTCACCAAGACATACGTGGCCGACATCCACCTGGGCTTTGCGACCGCTACCGACGACGCCGAGGCAGAGGCGATTCCACACGGCGATCCGAGCGGCCTGACGATTGCCGCTGTCGCCGAGGCCCTGACACACTTCACCGGCCGCATCCTCCAGGAGCCGCCGTCCTTCTCGGCGGTCAAGGTCGAGGTCGAGCGCGCGTACCGCCTCGCGCGCCGCGGCGAGGAGCCGAAGCCGGCCGCGAGGGAGGTGGAGGTATACGAGGCTCACGTGCTCGACTTTGCGCCGGGACCCCGGGCCGTCGCGCGGGTGGAAATCCGCTGCGGGAGCGGGACCTACCTGCGTTCGATCGCGCGCGACCTCGGCCGCCAGCTGGGGGTGGGGGGCTACCTGGGCCGCCTTGTGCGCACGGCGTACGGCCCGCTGACGGTGGAGACCGCGATGACGGTCGGAGCGCACACAAGCCCCGAGGACGTTCGGGATCGACTGCTCCCGGCCGAAGTCATACTGCCGGACATGGAGCGCGTGCGCCTCAACGTCGAGCAGGAGGCGATGGTCCGCCAGGGACGCGCGGTCCGCGTGCTCCCAGAGCCAGGACCCGGCCCCATCCGCGCCCATGATTTGACCGGCCGCCTCGTGGCGCTCGGCCATACCGATCCGCTTCGCCGCACCTTCGTGCCCGAAAAGGTTCTGAGCTGAAGGTTCACCTCGGGCTGCCATCGAGCCCGATCGGCCCCGTTGCGCTCACCATCGGCAGTTTCGACGGCGTCCATCTCGGCCATGCCGAGGTGATCAATAAGACGGTGGCTGCGGCCGCCAGCGAGCAGGCGCAGCCGGCCCTGATCACGTTCGAACCACACCCGCGCTGCCTGCTCGACCCCGCCAACTGCCCGCAGTCGATCACCACCCTGCAGGAGAAGCTGGCGCTGATCGAGGCAAACGGCATCGAGCACGCGATCGTGCTGCGATTCGATCGTGCACTGGCCACGCTGTCTCCCCAAGAATTCGTCGACCAGCTCTCCGCGGTGATGGACGTGCGGAGGTGGGTGATCGGGTTCGACTTCGCGTTTGGTCGCGAGCGCCAGGGCAGCGCGGGCTGGCTTCGCGACCGCGGTCACCTGGTGGACGAGGTGCCTCCGTTCCTCGTCGATGGAAAGGCCCTGCACAGCTCGGACGTGCGGCGTCTGGTCACGTTGGGCGACGTTGAAACCGCGAACCGGCTGTTGGGGCGCGAGTATTCGCTGTCGGGCCCGGTCGAGGCGGGCGACAGGGTGGGCCGAACGCTCGGCTTCCCCACAGCCAACATCGCCATCGAACCGAACAAGCTCGTGCCGGCGCTTGGTGCCTATGCCGGCCGGGTCAGAGCGCCCGAGGGTGGCTTCATCGCAGCGCTGTCGGTGGGGTACCGCCCCACGTTCGGAGGCACGCAGCTGCGGGTCGAGGCGTTCCTGCTCGATTTCGAAGGGGACCTCTACCAGCAGCGGCTCGAGTTCCATTTCGTTCGCTATCTGCATGCGGACATCGCATTCCCAAAGGTCGGCGATCTCGTCCAGCAGTTGAAGCGCGACGTGGCGGACACGAGACGCATCGTCAAGCCGTGACTCGGTCTAAGGGGTCCCCGCGAACTCGCGGCGCAGCCTTGGAGTTCGTGGGGCTTTGAGTCGCGTCATCGTCATCGGCGGCGGCATCGCCGGGTACTGCGCCGCACTGGGCGCAAGGCGCGAGGGCGCGGAGGTGACCGTCGTCGCGAGAGCGCCGGGCGCCACCGCCCTGTATGCGGGGGCAATGGAGGTCGTCGACGACCTCGAAGCCATTCTCAGGACGCAGCCGCATCACCCGTTCACCCGGCTCGGGCTCGACTCCGTACGTCTCAGCCTGGAGCTCGACGCCGCGATCCAATCGCTGCTGCTCGCACTCGAGAAGGACGGCTTGAAGGTCGAGGGCGGCTGGCGGACCCGCGGCCGCTACGCCGACATCCATGGCCTCGCCCGGCCCGGGAATCTCGTCCCGGCCACGGTTGCGCCAGGCGAGCTGCAAGCGCTCATCGGCCGTAGGGTGGCGGTGGTCGGGGTGGAGGAGGTCGGAGATTACGACGCCGCGGCGACGGCGCAAGCGCTGAGTGAGCTGCACGGCGTAACGGCATTCGCCGAACAGGTCTCGATCGCCGATCTGCCGACGTCGGCCGCGCTCACGGACCTGTACGGCCGCCGAGCGCCGATCCTCACGAAGGCCCGTGCGGCCACAGCCGCCTACCCGCCCGGGTTCACGAACTTGCCCTCTGATTCATTCGAGCTCCTTTCGACGCCGCCATCGCCGCACGGATGGCGGCTCCAGCAGGCGATCGGGCTGGGCACGATCAAGGCGACGGTGCAATCAGTCGAATCGGCGCGTGGCCGGATCGCATCGGTGCGCACGGGCGAGCGCTCGCTGCGAGGCGACTCGTTCATCCTGGCGACCGGCCATCACATCGGCGGAGGTCTCGATGGCGGCCGGGTCACGAGCGAGCCGTTGCTGGGCCTGGGAGTCTTCCACGACGCCGAGGCCGTGGCCACGACCGGGACGCGCCTGCAGCATCTGCAATACATCGACGCCGCCGAGGAGTTGCGCAGCGGCCTGCGCACGGACAACCAGCTCCACCCGCTCGATGAGAGTGGACAGGTGCCGTACACGAACCTGTATGCAGCAGGGGCGGTGTTGGGTGGATACGAGTACGCCGGAGCGTGTGGATTCGGCGTGCCCATCCTCACCGGTTGGCTGGCGGGCCGTTGGGCGGCGAAAGCCACGTGAGGCAAGAGCTCGAGGCCATCGTGGGCGCGGCCGCGGTCGATGAGCGCGAGGTGCGCGACCTGTGGCCGCTGGCGCTCATGGATGAGCGCGCCGGCAAGTCCGCGCCGCGAGTGCTCGTGGCTCGGCCCTCCGGCCGTGACCAGGTGTCCGCCGTCCTCCGCTGGGCGGCGGCCAGCGCGGTCACGGTCACGCCTCTGGGCGGGGCGACCGGGGTCTGCGGCGCGGTTGGCCCGGAGAAGGGCGAGCTCGTCATCGACCTGGGCGCGTTCGATCGCATCCTCGAAGTCGATGAAACCAACCTGACCTGCACGTGTGAGTCGGGCGTCAACGGGCTGGCGCTCGAACAGCACCTCAACGACCGCGGCCTGACGCTGGGCCATTACCCGAGCTCTCTCGCCGGCACGACGGTCGGCGGGTTGTGCGCGACACGCTCCTCGGGTCAGGAATCGAGCCGCTACGGCAGCATTGAAGACATGGTCCTCGGCCTGGCGGTGGTGCTTCCGGACGGTACGTTCGCCGCTCCTCGGCCGGGGCCGCGCTCGGCGGTGGGACCAGCCCTGCACGAGCTCTGGCTGGGGTCGGAGGGGGCGCTCGGAATCATCATCGGCGCGGTGCTCAAAGTGCACCGGCTACCCGAGGCCGTGATTGGTAGGGGCTACGGCTTCGCCGACCTCAAATCCGGGCTCGAATGCATGCGCGCGATCATGCAGTCGGGGATCCGGCCGCTTCTGATGCGCCTCTACGATCCGGAGGATGCCGCCTTCAACGGCTACGACCTTCCCCTTGGCAGCAGCGTGCTCGTGGTCGCGACCGCAGGGCATGACAGCATCGCCGGTGCGGAAGCCGCAGAGGTGCGGAAGCTGGCAGGTCACGCGACAGACCTCGGCGAGGAGCCATGGGAGCGCTGGAAGCGGCACCGCTTCGACTTATCCGCCGAGCGACTCAAGAGGATGCTCGAGCCGCCCTGCTCCTATCTCGATGTGATCGAGCTGGCGGCGCCATGGACCAGGCTCCCAGAGCTTCACGCCCGCGTCAAAGCCGCAATAGCCGTCGGAGGAGTCGCGTTATGCCATTTCAGTCATGCCTATGAGCAGGGCTGCTGCGCCTACTTCTCGTTCGCGGGCGCGGGGGACACGGAAGAAGACGCTCGGTCGGCTTACAACCGAGCCTGGGAGGGAGCGATGACATCGGCGCTGGAGCTTGGCGCTACCATCAGCCACCACCACGGCACCGGTCAGGTGAGGGCAAGGTGGGTCGCCGACGAGATGGGAGGTTGGATGCAAGTGTGGAGGTCGGTCAAGGAGGCAATCGATCCCGCCGGGATCATGAATCCGCACGCCCTTGGAGGCGCGCGGTAACGTGGCGGACGTACTTTTCATAGTCAACCCAGCATCCGGCGCCGGACGCGCCGCACGCGAGTGGTCCGCGATCGAGGGCTGGCTGCCGTCGACCGGAATCCCATACGAAGCCGCGCTGACCACCAGGCCGCTCGAGGCGACCCAGATGGCGGAGCGGGCGGTGCGGCAATCGCGGCCTGTGATCGTGGCGGTCGGAGGCGACGGCACGTTGAACGAGGTCGTGAACGGCTTCTTCCACAATGGTGCGCCGATCCCCACGACGAGCCGCCTGGCCATGCTGCCGCTTGGGACCGGCGGCGACTTCAGGCGCACCTTGAAGATCCCGCTGGACCCGAAGGCGGCGGTCCAGATCCTCCGGACAGGTATCCCGCGCCGGCTCGACGCCGGCTGCGTGACTTACAAGGCCAACGACGGCAGCACCGCGGTCCGGCATTTCATCAACATCGCCGACGCCGGGCTCGGCGGCGACGTCGTGCACCGCGTCAACAACGGCGGCAAGCGCCTCGGCAGCGCGACTTTCACGCTGGCGTCACTCATGTCGCTGCTGGCCTGGAAGAACAAGCCGATGAACGTGGTGGTGGACGGCGTCGCTCACGATCTCAAGGCCCAGCAGGTCGTGATCGCCAACTGCCAGTACTTCGGGGGTGGCATGCGCATGGCGCCGACCGCCTCGCCGACCGACGGCGTGTTCGACGTGATCCTCGTCGGCAACGCCGGCAAGCTCGAGACCATACGGGGCATCGGCACTGTCCGCACCGGCGCGCACATGGACGAGCACAACCCGAAGGTCCAATTCATGTACGGCAAGCGCATATCGGTGACTTCGCCGCAGGAGGTCCGGATCGACCTCGACGGCGAGGATCCGGGATTCCTGCCGGCGCTGTTCGAGATCCAGCCGGGGGCGATCGAGTTCATCACGCCCCGATAATTCAGGAGTGACGAGGGGCGTTATCGCCACCCCACACCGGCTCGCCTCTGAGGCCGGGGCGCAGGTGCTTCGCGACGGCGGCAATGCCATCGACGCGGCCATCGCCGCGGATGCCGTTCTGTGCGTGGTCTATCCGCAGATGACCTCGGTCGGCGGGGACATGATGGCGATCGTCTGGCCCGCCAATGCGGACGTCCCGGTTGGCCTGGTCGGCGCGGGCCGCTCCGGCGAGCTGGCCACGATGGAGGCGGTCCGCGAACGGGGTCACGAGACAATGCCAGAGCGCGGGGCGCTGAGCGTGACCGTTCCCGGCACGGTCGAGGCGTGGGGTCGACTGCTCGAGCGCTTCGGGACGCTGGGCATGGCCGCGGTGCTCGAGCCGGCAGCTGCACTCGCCCAGAACGGATACCTCATCACCGACCGCCTGGCGGTGTTTCTCAAAGAGGGCGCCGAACTGCTGGCCAAGGAGCCCGCGGCGCATGAGCTCTACCCGCCCATGGAGGGCGGCATGCTCCTTCGCAATCCGGACCTCGCATCGGTCCTGCGCGACATCGGCCGCAGCGGGATCGGTACGTTCTACCGAGGGGAGATCGCGGCGGCGATCGCAGCCGCGATCAAGCGACGCGATGGCTTGGTGACCGCAAAGGACCTCGCCGCCCACAGGTCGCAGTGGGTGGAGCCGCTGAGCGTTCGCTACCGCGACCTGCTGGTCTTCGAGCTGCCTCCTCCGACGCAGGGACTGGCCGCCCTGGCGATGCTGGCCAGGCTTGACCGCCTGTCGCCTCACCAGGTCCAGCCCGGAGTTGGTTTCGTCACCGCCTTCAAGCAAATCCGTGACCAGTGCTACCCGCTGCGCGATCGCTACATCACCGACCCCGAGTTCGCCGTCGCACCCCTGGAGCCGTTTTTCGACGCCGGCCACGCAGCCGTCGGAACCAGCGACGCCCGAGAGGGCGGCGACACGATCTACATGTGCGCGGCTGACGAGCACGGAAATTTCGTGTCGCTCATCCAGAGCGTCGCCTACGGATTCGGCTCGGGAATCGTGGCCGAGGGCACCGGCATGCTGCTCCAGAACCGCGGCGCGTACTTCAAGCTCGATCCCAAGCACGTCAATCGGCTGGAGCCGAAGAAACGCACGATGCACACACTGATCCCAGCCATGGCCGCGCGCGACGGCCGACCCGCGATCGTGTTTGGGTCGATGGGAGGCGACGGCCAGCCGCAGCTGCAGACCCAGGTCTTGATCAACCTGGTGGACCGCGGCCTGGAGCCCGCGGAAGCGGTGGCCCGGCCGCGAATCCGCGTCCAGGCCGGCGGGGAGGTGATCTCGGTGGAGGCCGACGATCCCGACGCGCGCGACCTCAATCGCTCGGGCCTGAAGGTCGAGCTGATGCCCGCCGGACACCACAGTCTCGGCCATGCCCACGCGATCGTGATCGACGGTCCGGCGGCATGGCGAGCAGGCGCCGACCCGCGTTCCGACGGCAGCGTCGAGACCGTCACTTAACGGTGGTCACCCCTTGGCCGGTATAATTTCGCTTCGGTTTGGCAGAAGAGACTGAAGTCAAGAGCAAAGTGATCGCCGAGTACCGGCGGGCTGAGAAGGACACGGGCTCGCCCGAGGTCCAGGTCGCGCTCTCGACGACGCGCATCCGGGAGCTCACCGAGCACCTGAAGACGCACGCCAAGGACCATCACTCGCGCCGCGGCCTACTCCTCCTGGTTGGCAAGCAACGGCGACTGCTGAACTACCTGAGAGACACCGACGTGGAGCGGTATCGCGCCCTCGTCGGCAAGCTCGGGATCAGGAGATAATCGGCAGCCGGGCGCGCGCAGGGCGCACATTCAACCAAGACGTCAATCGGGAGGGCCCCCGGTCGCGCGGGTCAGCTCTTAGAAGCTCCCATCAAGACTTTGGTTTTGACGGCAGCTGCTAGGAATCTGGCCCAAAGACGCGACTAGTAAATGCGCCCTCCCAAATGGAGGTAGTCACGTGGCAATAGTCACGAAAAACGTTGAAGTCGCCAACAAGCGGCTTTCGATCGAGACCGGCCGGGTGGCCGAGCAGGCGAACGGCGCGGTGGTGATCCGGCAGGGCGACTCGGTCGTCCTGAGCACCGCCGTGATGGCGAAGGAGCCTCGAGAGGGAATCGACTGGTTCCCGCTCACCTGCGATTACGAGGAGAAGCTGTACGCGGCGGGCAAGATTCCGGGCGCCTTCATGCGCCGCGAGGGCAGGCCCAGCGAAGCCGCCATCCTCGCATCAAGGCTCACCGACCGGCCGCTGCGGCCGCTGTTCCCTGATGGGTTCCGGCTCGACGTCCAGGTCGTGTCGACGGTGCTGTCGGTCGACCAGGAGAACGACCCGACAATCCTGAGCATCAACGGCGCCTCGACCGCGTTGGTGATCTCGGACATCCCGTTCGCGGGGCCGGTCGGTGCAGTCCGTATGGGCCACCTGGACGGTCATGTCGTCGTCAACCCACCGATGTCGCGCATCGGCGAATCCGAGCTCGATCTTGTGGTCGCCGGAACCGCGGACGCCATCCTCATGGTCGAAGCGGGAGCGAAGGGCGTGTCCGAGCAGGTCGTGCTCGAGGCGCTCGAGATGGCGCACGAGGCGATCAAGCTGGTGTGCGCCGGGCAGCTCGAGCTGCAGCGCGAGGTCGGCAAGCCGAAGTTCGAGTACACCCCGCCGCCGTTTCCGGCTCAGATCGTCGAGGTGGTCAGCGAGTACCTCGCCCTGCGCCTGGATGCGGCCGCGTTCAATCCTGACAAGGCCGCGCGCGAGACCGCGGTCAACGAGCTGCGCAAGCGCACCATCGCCGAGCTGGGCGAACGGTTCCCGGAGCATGCCGACATCCTCGGCAAGCTCTTCGACAAAAAGGTCAAGGACCGCGTCCGCCAGCGGATCATCGAAGAGGGGGTGCGCCCGGATGGCCGCGGCCTCAAGGACGTGCGCCAGATCACCGTCGAGGTCGGGGTGCTCCCGCGCACGCACGGCTCGGGCCTGTTCACCAGAGGCCAGACCCAGGCACTGACGATCGCAACGCTGGGGTCGATGTCCGACCAGCAGAAGCTGGACGGGCTTTCACTGGACGAGTTCAAGCGTTACATGCACCACTACAACTTCCCGCCGTTCTCGGTCGGCGAGGCTCGGCCGCTGCGCGGCCCGGGCCGCCGCGAGATAGGTCACGGGGCGCTTGCGGAGCGAGCCCTGCTGGCCGTCATCCCTTCCGTCGACGAGTGGCCGTACACGATGCGGCTGGTCTCCGAGATCCTCAGCTCCAACGGTTCTACCTCGATGGCTGCCGTGTGCGGCTCGACCCTTTCGCTCATGGACGCGGGCGTCCCCATCAAGGCGCCGGTGGCGGGCATCGCGATGGGCCTCGTCACGCGGGAGGGAAAGTTTGCGGTCCTTACCGACATCCAGGGCGTTGAAGACAATCTCGGCGACATGGACTTCAAGGTGGCCGGCACCAAGGATGGCATCACCGCCCTCCAGATGGATATCAAGGTCCAGGGCCTGACGCACGAGATCCTGGCCCAGGCGCTGGAGCAGGCTCGCGAGGCGAGGCTCTTCGTGCTCGACAAGATGCTGGCCGTGCTGCCGCGCCCACGCAGCGAGATGAGCGCATTTGCGCCTCGCATCACCACCATCCAGATCAACCCCGACAAGATCCGCGACATCATCGGCCCGGGAGGCAAGATGATTCGCAAGATCACCGAGGAGACCGGCGCCCAGATCGACGTCGAAGACGACGGGCGAGTGTTCATTGCGGCGGTCGACCAGGAGGCCGGCCAGAAGGCGATCGACTGGATCAGGGGCCTGACCGACGAGGTCGAGGTCGGGAAGATCTACAAGGGCAAGGTCGTTCGCATCATGCCCTTCGGCGCCTTCGTAGAGGTGCTCCCCAACCAGGATGGCCTGGTGCACATTTCCAAGCTCACCGACCACCGCGTCGATCGAGTCGAGGAGGTGGCGAACGTAGGCGATGAGATCGTCGTCAAAGCCACCGAGATCGACAGCCAGGGCCGGCTGAACCTGAGCCGCCAGGCGGCGATCGACGAGCTCAGCGCGAAGGGCGAGCTCATCGAGGAGAAGATCGACAAGGAGGCCATGGCGACGGCCCTGGCGTCCCCACCGCCGCCCCCGCGCGAGGGTGGCTTCCGCGGTGGCGACCGCGGCGGTCGCAACGGCGGCGGACGCGGCCGTAGGTAGATGAGCGGGCCGATCAAGGTCGCGGTCGCCGGTCACCGCGGCAAGGTCGGCTCGATTCTCGCCGCGGCACTGGCCGCCGAGCCGGATATCGAATACGTAGGTGGCGTCGGCGCCAACGACGACCTGGGCGCCTTCCTGCGCGAGAAGCGGCCACAAGCGCTCGTGGACTTCACGCGCCCGGCGGTCGCGCTGCACCACGCCCTTGCGGCGATTGCCGCGGGCGCGGCGCCTGTAGTCGGTACCACGGGCATCGCCGCCGACGGCATCGACCGCATCGAGGCCGCATGCAAGGAAAAGCGGCTGGGCGGAATCGTTGCGCCCAACTTCGCAGTCGGCGCGGTGCTGATGATGCATCTGGCCGAAATCGCCGCCCCTCATTTCGACGCGGCGGAGGTGATCGAGATGCACCATGCGACCAAGCTCGATGCTCCGTCGGGCACTGCGCTGTCGACGGCGAAGCGAATGGCGGCGCGGCGCGGGGGCAAGCCCTTCACCCACAAGGTGCCCGAGACGGTCACGCTCGAGGGCACGCGCGGTGGGGAGGAGGGGGGCGTGGGGTTGCACAGCATCCGCCTGCCCGGTTTCGTCGCCGACCAGGAGGTGATCTTCGGCCTCCCGGGCCAGACCCTCACGATCGCCCACCGCACCACAAGCCGTGAGGCGTATGTGCCAGGGGTGCTGCTTGCGATCCGAAAGGTGACCGTCGAGCCGCGTTTCTATCGCGGTCTCGACGAGCTGCTCGGTCTGCGATTTGGGTAAAGTCCAGGTCTGGGCGTCGCAGCTCTGGGCGAACGACTTCCCTCCGATATGCGCGATGACGGGCCGGCCCGCCGAGACGTGGAAGAAATTCAAGTTTGCGACCCCGCCCGATTGGACCTACGCGCTGCTGATCCTGGTTTGCCTCGGCGGCCTCGGGTTCATCGCCTTCGCGATCGTCGTCGCGCTGGTGTCGCAACGAGCCAGTGGTTTCCTCCCCCTGACCCGATCCAGCAGCCGGACCGTGACGCTCGCGTTCTGGATACCGCTCGTCGTGTTGATTGCATGGCCGGTTTCTTGGTTGACCGCCGCGATTTTCGGATTCTCGTCCAACGATCCCACTGCCTCGACGATCGCCGGCGTGTCGTTTTGGCTGGGCGTGTTGTTCTTGGTCGCCGGCCTGATCGGCCGCTTGGTCGTCACACCGTTGATCTCTCCGCGAGCGAAGGTGATGGAGCTGGCGCCTGGGCACTTCGATCGCATCGTCGAGCTGCGCAATGTGCATCCGCTCTTCGTGGCTGCCGTGCTGCAGCGGCAGCAGGCATCCGCGTCGCAGTACGCCTACCCGGCGCAGTCGCCATACCTGCCCGGATCGACTTAATTGAGCAGCGCACCGGATCGCGTCGTCGTGTGGGCGGCACAGTTGGCGGCCGGCGACTTCCCACCGGTTTGCGCGATGACCGGCCTTCCTGCTGAGACGAGGCGCAAGTTCAGCTTCAAAACCGTCCCTGGGTGGGCACATGCATCCGGCGCACTGGCGTTCACGGGATTGGGCCTGCTTGCCCCCGTCGTTGAGGAGGCGGCCACGCGCCGTGCCAGTGGCTACCTTCCTCTGACGCGTGCCAGCCGTCGAAAGCTGATGTTGTTAGAGGTGGTCTCGCTGAGCCTCTTGGCGTTCATGTTCGTCGTGTGGATGGTCGCTCTCATTTTTAGCGGCACGAGCGACCAGACGTCATCGGCGATCGCGGGCATTCTCTTCGTGCTCGGTTGGCTGTGCCTCTTGGGGTTCATCGTCGGCCTTGTAGTAAGACCGCGCATAGGGCCGCGCGGGACCGTCATAGGGCGACCGTCCAGCTACCACGACAATCTAGTCGAGCTGCGGCATGTGCATCCAGCTTTCGTGGCGGCTGTGAACCAGATGCAGACGGCCCGCGCGGCGCACTACGCCGCCCTGCAAACGGGGCCGGGTATTCCCACGCTGCCCGGATCGACTTAAACTGAGGCTGTGCCCAACTCCAAGCGTCTAAACGTTGCCGTCGTCGGCGCGACGGGGCTCGTGGGCCGGCAGATGCTGAAGATCCTGGCCCAACGAAAGTTTCCCGTGGCGAGCGTGACTGCCTTCGCATCCGAAAGGTCTGTCGGAGCGAGCGTGCCATTCAACGGCG
>DASWGF010000034.1:0-7424 GCA_036393875.1 Candidatus Dormiibacterota bacterium | reverse complement strand
CTGACATTGACGATCCGCGCCAGACAGCGCGGTATTCCTTCGGTGAGATGCCGATGCGCCGATGGAAGGCCGCTCGAACAGAGACCGGCGCGCCGAGTCCCGTCAGGCGACCGATGTTCTCGACCGGCTCGGTGGTCGTTTCCAATATCTCGCGCGCTCGATCGATCCGTGCGTCTGCGAGCCATGCCATCGGAGACACGCCCGTCTCCTCGCGAAACCGACGGCTCAACGTCCGTCGAGACACGTGTGCCCGCGTCGCGAGCGTGCCGAGGTCGAGCGGAAGTGCAAGGTTTTCGAGCATCCAATCGCGAAGGGAGCCGAGTTGATCGCCGCTCGCGTCTGGCATGAGCCGTTCGATGAACTGCGCTTGCCCTCCTTGACGCTGTGGCGGAGCCACGAGGCCGCGGGCTCGTGTGTTGGCAGCCGCGGAGCCGAAGTCGCGCCGAATGAGGTGGAGGGACAAGTCGATTCCTGTGGTCACACCAGCCGACGTGAGGACGTCGCCATCGTCGACGAAGAGGCGGTTGGGTAACACGTCGATCCGGGGGTAGCGGCTCTGAAGCTCAGAGGTCCACCGCCAGTGGGTCGTGGCCGGACGGTCGTCGAGGACACCAGCCGCGGCGAGGGCAAACGCGGCGGTACAGATCGATACCAATCGGGCGCCCCGGGCGTGCGCCGCACGTATGGCGTCGAGCACCGCCGCTGAGACGGTTGCGTCGACGTCTTCGTATCCCGGGATGATCACCGTGTCCGCGCGCTTGAGTGCCTCTAGACCCGCAGGAGTATTGACGGTCAACCCGCAACCAGGGAGCGACGTAGACCGACCTTCAGCGCAGACGGTCAGGCGGTAATGCGGGTCGCGACCGAAGATCTCCGCCGCGATCCCGAGCTCCAGTGGGATCACGGCCGGTAGCGCAAGCACCGCAACGCGGTGGGGGTGCTTGGACATCTTGGCCCGATCATAGCGGTAAGCGGCCGTCGGGCCACTGTTTGCTCGAGCGCAATGTCCGTAAGTTCGAGACCCATGAACGACATCCTCGTACTCCCTACGGGGGCGCTTGCCGATGCGAGCCTCGCAATCGCGCGCTCCTCGGTGAGCCGGCCGATCGTCGACCACAGCATCCGCAGCTTCCTATTCGCCCGCTTGCTGGCCGACCATGAGGGCTGTCTGGATGACGCCGAGTACGACGAGGACCTGCTCTTCGCCGCGACCGTCATGCACGATCTTGGACTCGGTGAGCGCGCGACAGGCGAGGCTCGTTTCGAGGTCGAGGGCGCCGACCTGGCTGCTGCCGTACTCCGGAGGCACGGCGTCGCCGAACGCGACATCGACCGAGTTTGGGAGGCGATCGCACTGCATGCGTCTCTCGGCATCGCTCACCGGCGCGGTCTGCTCACTTCCCTGACGCACAGGGGAGTCTTCATCGACGCAGGCCGAATCACTGACGGCGTAGCGGACGGACTGCGCCAGGAGGTACTCAGCGCCTATCCGAGAACTTCCGGAGACCGCTCCATAGCGGACGCCATCGTGGCCCATGCGAGCCGTTCCGATGCGGCCGCGCCTCCCGGTTCGCTCGCGTTCGAACTCCTCCGCCAACACCGAGAAGCCGAGCACGCCCGAGTGCGACGCCAGGAATCACCTGAAAGGAGACAACCGTCGTGGCCGACGAAGCAGTAGCGCGCAATCTTCAACGGATGGACGAGCTCGACTTCGCGGGCTGGAACCAAGCGGACTGGGAGGGCGTCTTCAGCCGTTACCACACGGACGACGTGCTCGTGGACGTGCATGGGCAGGATTCGACGCATGGCATTCGTGCGCACATAGAGGCGATGAAGGCGTTCGTCGAGAGCACCGGTGGCGTGCCCGTCCAGATCAAGTCCCATCCGATCGGGTTCGGCTCAGGCGACTGGACCTGCGTGGTCGGCGAGCTCGAGAACGGTAGTCGGATGGTGACATTGGCGAGGTGGCAAGACGGCGCCATAGCCGAAGAGCACATCTGGCTGTAGTGCTCAACGATTGGGGTGCAGGGTTTTGAATCCGAAATTGGTCGGGGGCTCGGGATTTGAACCCGGGGCCTCACGGTCCCGAACTCTAGGCGGTCTCGTCCAGGGAGACCGGTTTCGAGGGTTTTGAGCTCATTTCGAGCCTGCCCCACGCGATTTCGGGCCGTTTCGAGGGCTAATCGCTGCCTGAATTACTACACGAATTACTACACGGAACGTCTACCGGGGGAGACGAGTTGGTACCACTTTAGGGCCCACTTTGGAACGGCGCGAATTTCCGGCGTGGCGCAGCTTGTGGGCATACTGCGGCGAGATACCAAGCAGCTCGCCGGTATCCCGAACCCCAAGCCTTAGTTGGGTTTGAAGGCGTCGAATCGTCTCCTCCATATCCCGCTGCACGACGCGGCTTCGTTCCTCGAGCTCGCGGCGCTGAGTGATCGCTGACGAGATCGCACGTTTGAGGGCGGCCGGCAGATCCAAGACTTCGACCAGTTCAACATGATCCGGGTCGCGATCCCAAAGGCGAAGGACCTCCGGGATGCGGCGCCGCAGTTGGTTAAGCGAGCGCCCGTAGGTATGTGCCCCGCGGATGTCAGGGAACGTGACCAGCCAATTGCCGTCTCCGTCACGGCGAATCCTGGCCACGACACGCTCTTTCATCGACCAGTTCTCCGCAGCCATCGCTTCCCGAGGCACGGCTCCAAGTCGCGCTCAATCGCCCGAAGCGTCCCGGCAGGTAGGTCCTGGCCGCGATGCACCGGCACTGTGGTTTTGCATTTGCCGCCATCGCATTCAATCCTCATGTGACTCCCTTGCTGGCGGACGGGGCCGGGCTTGCATCCTGCCCGCCGGATCCTCTGAAGAATCTGCTGGCCTGTCAAGCGTCCACCGCAGTAGACAAGTATATCAATTCAATCAAAGCGCATCGTCTACCGAAGTAGACGCTAGGAGTGCCGGAACTGCGGTAGTCGCGGTCTCCTCAAGAGCTCGGTGATCGTCGACATCACTACCGTGCGGCATCCGCTGTTAGTCCCAAAGTCCTCGACTGGACTATCGGGTCGCGGCGGGGACTCGCCACCAGCTTGTCGCGGGCAGGCTCTCGAGCGCAAGGTCTTGGCGGGAACGACAGCAATCAATAGGGACACGAAGCAGCATCAAGAGGAAGCCCAACACCGGCGCGGGAGCATATCAGGGCAGGGCGCGCCAAGGTGTACACGATCCTGACCGACTTTTGCCGCCCTTCAGCCCAGGCCGCGGCCACCAGCGCTCCCCCTCGCCCTTCGATCAGGTCGACTCGAATGGAGAGCCAAGTCACGGACTTCGCCCAGTCCGCGCTCCCAGGGCTCGCTTCGACCAGTCGACGAATGTCGAGCCACGTGCGCGCGCGTCCGGGCCAATAAGCGCGGGCCACCGATCTAACGCGCATCAGCGCCCCATTTTTCTTCGCCACGAGTCTGCTGGCCGATACGGCACAGCTCAGAACCGGCTTCTTGGCAAATGTCCTGGTTGCTTTGTTCGCCGTGAAGCTGATCCGCCATCGCCGGACTCTCAAGCGGTACCCATTGCCGGTGCCGGAAAGTTTGCGAGCGTTCTGAAGCACGGCTACCATGGAAGGAGGAAGCCGGCGCCATTGGCGCCGGCTTTTCTGTACCTCAGCAGGGCGGCAGAACCGTGCCCCCGAGGCTCGATTCGAGGTTGCTGTAGAAGGTGTAGTCGGCGCTGGCCGTTGCGGCGTCGATCTGAGCGGCACCCACAGCCAGGCACAGGGCGTTGTGGTAGACGAGTAGGGCATCGAGCTGGAGGGTCGTGGCCAGCGCGGGCGTGACGTGCTTGCCCGACTGCGCTTGGACGTGGCTGATGAAGCTCTGGAGATCCGTGAGCGCCTGCGCGTAGTCCCGACTCGCCATGTCCGCCTGCACCGCCGCGAACTGGTGCCGGTACGAGTTTGCCAACCCATCCGCGCCTGGTCCGTAGATTCCACCGCCGGCCAGCGCGTCGTCGATCAGCTGCGCCATCGTCTTATACGTCGCAGTGGTGGTGAACGCCGCGGTCAAGGTGACGGGCGGCGCCGGCGTGAAGCCCTGGAAGAAGTACTGCAGGCCGCCTGCACCGTTGACGTTGGCATCCGCGTTCAGGGCGAACGGTCCGTCATCGACGAACAGCACCAGTGGACTCAAGTCGTTCGCAGTGCCGAGAAGCGTGGCGCCGTTGAAGATGTGCGTGTCGTTGACGCCCAACCCGGTCGTCATCACGGTGACCAGGTGCTGGGACACGTAGTTCGCCGTTGCGGTCTTTGGGCCGGTCATCACCACCGTCGTCGACGGAGACGTTCCTGACGCGCCGCCGCTCCAGTGGTCGAACCGGAACCGGCTGTCCGAGCTGATGGTGATGATCGCGTCGGTCGTGAGATTGACCGTCGTGCCCGCGTTCTCCCAGGCGCTCGGCGTCAGGCTGACATCGAGGGCCGCCGCCGCGGGCGGCACAGCCTGGACGGTCAGGAAGTATTGCGTGGTGTAGACCGCCGTCTTCGCGAAGTTGGCGGTCACGTTGACGGTGGCCGGCGGCTCGGAGGTGACGTAGCGGATGCCGGGATTCGGGTCGTTCACGGGCGACGGGAAGCTGTAGCTGTGGGATGTGCTGTCATCCACGATGGTGTTGAAAGGCAGCGAGACGGTGCTGCCATCGAAAGTGGCCTGATGCGGAACGCTTAGCGGCAGGCCCGTTTCGCCCAAGTGGAAGGTATGCGTGATCGGCTCGCATGCGTTGTCGGCGTTCGACCAGTAAGGGGCTACCAGCAGGCCGTTGGTCAATCGCACCGACGGAGTCGGAACGTCCCCTGCGCTCGAGCAGATGTCGGCCGCCTCGCCACTCATGAGGATATCGGCATTGAATCCGGCCTTGGAATTGTCGATCCAGCCCGTGACGATGATCGGATCGGTCGCGGCCTCGATGAGCTCGTGGGTCGCGGTCGTGCTCATCCCGTCGAGGGGGTTGGCCGCGCCGGCGATCGCACAGTCTGCCGGGACAACCGTGTAGGCGAAGCTCTGCGGCTCGAGAACGGGGATCACAAACGGCGGGAACGGGACGATCTCGGTGGTCCACACCAGGTTGGAGCCAAAGAAGTGGTAGGCGCCGAAGTCCCCGCAGCTGCTGAACGCAATGTCGTTGATCTGGGTGTTCGTAGGGAGGTAGACAGCGTACACAGTGTTGCCGTCCGGCTTGGGGATCCCCGTGAGCACCGGGCGGATAATCGGGTCAGGGCCCGGCGCCGTCTCGCACTCCATCCAGAGGGAAATGGAGATGAAGTCCGTGACCCCGGCGATCACCGGCGGCGGGCACAGGATGCTGGCTCCATCCGACCCCGTGAAGGAGGCCGACCCAACGCCATATTGCCCGGCCTTGGCGAAATAGTTACTGCTTACCAGGCTGCCAGTGAACCCGTCGATGTTCCCACGGCTGATCGCCGCCGGGTTGTTAGAGTCCCAGCTGAAGTCGAAGTATAAGTTGTGAATGGCCGGATTCCCGAGCACTCGACCGCCGTTGTAATCCAGACGATTGGGAGGTGCGCCCGCCCATGCCGGGCTGACGCTTGCCAGGAGCGGTACGCTCGCCAACGCGAGAACCAGTAGTGCACGCAGGACTTTGTGATTCATCGCCGGTTCTCTCCCCGCTTCAGAGCGTCCATTAGCCACGCGTTGACTTGCACAATTGCGATGCGATCCAGCTCGCTATCTTCGAACCGTTGCCACAGGGCGACTTGTAATAGCCGGACATATCAGCCATCAGATAGGCACTCGCCAGGTACTGTCTTTTGTCAGCCTCCGACCATGCGGAGATGCTGCCCGGCGCCGGAGTTTGTTTGCCATGTCAGTGAGCCTCGGTGGAAACGAGGAGCGCCACGACTATGATGTCGGCCGCAAGCCCGTCGTGGCGATCATATAAGCCTCGAGCGCCCCCGAATGCCATTACCGACATAGTTGTCAACTCAAGCTTGTCAATCAAATGGCTTTAGCTGAAGACTAACTTGAGCACATTTGCAGGTTGCGGCCAGGTCGCTCACGAAATCCCAAGGTGATCTCCGTCAAATGGGTTGGCGACCAGCTTAACGATGCGCAAACCCAAGTACTTGACGGCAACCCGACGGCGCGCAGAATGAACTGACCCGCAGCATCGAGACGGAGTCGACGCGTCGGTACAGAGGGAGGCCTGGGTTGGGCGGCGTCAGGACGGCCAGAAGCATTCACGCGGACCGAGCGGCGGCGATGATTCGTGTCTCGCGTTTCCGAACGCCATCTGCGGCAGTCTTTGCAGCTCGCCTACGACAGGAGCTTGGCTGGGGATCCCTGTCAAGACAGGCGATCTATGACTGGGAGGCTGGTCGGAGCAGAGTGCCGGCTGTTGCGATCCTTGCGGCGGCTCGCGTGATAAACGTTTCAGTTGGCGAGCTTTCCGCGATCGCCGATCGGTTTCGCTGCCCTCGGACCGAGGCCAGACTGGAGCAGCGACCCGACGGCGAGCAACCGCGGTTGCTTGACGG
This sequence comes from Candidatus Dormiibacterota bacterium, assembly GCA_036393875.1. Taxonomy (GTDB): domain Bacteria; phylum Chloroflexota; class Dormibacteria; order Dormibacterales; family Dormibacteraceae; genus UBA10449. The sequence goes on along the minus strand of DASWGF010000034.1, from coordinate 883 downwards.
TGCCAACGTTGGTCGACGTTGATGCCTCGCAAAGTATTCGTCTAGTCGCCCGAAGTCGCCAGAACTAGCACCCATAGCGCGTCGGATTCACGGTTGCGTCCTGCACCACCGCTCGCAGGCTCCAGCCAGTGGACTTCCCTTGGAGGCTCGAGCGGCCAACCAGCCTGATGCTCAGCCAATTGCCCATGCCAGGACCAGGCTCGATGGCAGCTTCCGGATCGAATTCACCGGCGCATATCTCGAGGAGTGGCTGGGCGGTCAGCGCTCCATATCGCTTCGTGTGCTCGCCGGCACCACCGAAATCGAAACCACCACAGAGCTGATCTGCGACCTCGACAGTGACGTCTTGGACCTCACGATCGAGGTCGAGGTTGAGCGACACGACCTGCCATTGCCGCCTCATCCGACCCCGCCCACGCCCGTGCCTCAGCCGCCATCGCACCTGGTCGGGGCGACTGCGGTCGCAATCGCTGGTCAGCTTCGGGACCAGTCGCAACAGGAGCCGCTGGGTGGATACCGGGTAACCGTCGCCAACTGGCATGCGCGCTCGTCAGCGGTCACCAGCGCAACGGACCTGACCAGCGCTCAAGGCGTCTTCACGATGAGCTTGCCCGTGCCCAGCGTCGACGTCGCTGCCAGTGCTGAGCAACCCAGTGTCGACCTGACCATCGTTGATCCGACGGGCGCGACCGCGCTCCAGGAAACGTTCGCGATGTCCGCCGTGAAGGGTCAGGTGTTGGATCTGCGCGTTGCCGCGCCGCAACCGAGTACACCGTCGCCCATGCTAGATTCGTTGGCAGCCGCCGCGAAGATTCAGGTACCTCGGCCTTTGCAAGAGGTGCTTGCGCAAAGCAAGATCAGCACCCTTGCCCAGCTCGACAGC
>DASWGF010000033.1:0-2666 GCA_036393875.1 Candidatus Dormiibacterota bacterium | reverse complement strand
ATTCGCCCCAGCCCTCCCCAACGTCCGTGATCGCCTTGAGGATCAGGATGTCTCGCTCGGACTGGGTCCCGAACGACGTCTCGAACGGAGCCACCAGGGAGATCCGGATCCGCCGCAGCTCGACCGCTTCCAGCTTCATCTATTCAGCCCAGTCGCCAGGGTGCTCAACCTCGCGTCCTCCTCATCGCTCAGCTCGATGTCGGCCGCGGACGCGTTCTGCTCCATCTGCTGGACGCTCGACGCGCCGGGGATTGCAACCACGCTGGGCTTGCGGATCAGCCAAGCCAGCGAGACCTGCGCCGGAGTCGCCCCGTGCCGCGTTGCGATCTCGCCGAGCGCTGCGATCAAAGGCCGCAGGCGAGCGCGCGACGATGTGCTGAATGCCGGCCGCAGCCGCCGTAGGTTGCGCGGCGTGGTCTCGAGGTACTTGCCCGACAGCAACCCCTGCGCCAGCGGGCTGTAGGCGATAACAACCCGCCCGTTCTCACGAGCCCACGGCACCAGATCCAGCATCGGCCCGCGCTCGAGCAGGTTGAACTTCACCTGGTTCGACAGCACCGGGCCACCGAACGACTTCTCGGCCGCCTGCCACTGCGCCAGCGAATGGTTGCTCACCCCGACATGGGTCACCAGGCCGCTCTCCACCAACTTCCTCATGCGCGGCATCGTCGCCCCGGGCGGAAACATCGGGCTGGGCCAGTGCTGCTGGTACAGGTCGATGCGGTCGACACCCAGCCGGCGCGCGCTGCCGCGCGCCCTCGATGCCACCTGGAGCGGAAGGCCCACGGGGAACAGCTTGGTGGCCAGAAACACCTGGTCACGATGGCCTTTGATCGCCTCGCCTACGATGCGCTCGGACCGGCCGAAGCCATAGAGCTCGGCGGTGTCGACGAGGTTCACGCCAAGCTCGAGGGCGCGGCGCACTATCTTCAACGCCTCATCGCGCGCGTAGTCCTCGCCATATCCCCACTCCGCGCTACCGAACTGCCACGCGCCCAGCCCGATCGCGGAGATCCGCGCGCCGCCGGCTTCGACGTATTTCATGAGTCTCCCTTCAGCAACCGGTCGTACACCATCTGCGACCACGACTCCATCTCCAGGTAGTAGATCCGCATCTCATCCAGCGTGAGCAGCTGGCCGGCCAGCTTGGTGATTTCGCGGATGGCTACGTTCGGTGAGTCACCGTCGACCAGGAATACGACGCCGAGGTGCACCTTCGACACGGGGGAAGACTCATCGTTGAGGAGCCCGAGCAGCTTCGCCTCGAAGCGGCCGTCGTAGATCACCTCCTCCTCCCACTCGCGCTTCAAGCCGTCCTGGATGGGATCCCCACCCTCGAGGTCGCCGGGATTGATGTGGCCGCCGACTCCGAGCGAATACTGCTTGCGCAGCCGCCGCTCGGATGAAGCCCGCAGGCGATGCGTGAGCAGGTAACGATCGCCGTGCCGGAACACGACGTAAGGGATTATCTGCTGGTAGCTGGGGTCATCCTCGACCTCGGCCCGCGCCATGAAGAGGTGGCGCTCGCGGATTACGGACTGGTGCTGCTCGAGCTGATCGCTGATGAAGCCGTGCCACGCCCCATCCGGGAAGATGTCCTCCCGCCTGACGCACAGCACCTGCTCCGAAAGCGCACGCATCATGCCGGCGCTGCCGCCATGCGGACGAGGCCCCGACCGAATACGGCGATGAGCTCGGCGGTGCGATCGACATCGTCGTCGCTGACGGGCAGGAAGTAGATCCACGCGGCCCGCTCGGTGGCTGTGGTGATCATCGTTCGCGCTGAGTCGGAGCTTGGGTTGCCACACGGTCCATCCGCGTCCGCTACGCAAATCCGCCCGGCGACGTTCACGCGCTCCTTGCCGATGCCGGTGTAGCTCTCGCCTTCGACGCCCAGCCTGACCACCAGCTCGTCTCCGCGGACCTTGTCGAGGTCGTACAGGCCGACCGGCACCTGGAGCTGGACCGACATGGCATTGGCCACGTCCACCAGCGAGTTGACCCGCGGCAGCGGCTCACCCTTCTTGAGCCTCCGCAGCAAAGCCTCAGATGAAGGCCGGACGCGGGTGGGGTCGATTCCGAAGCGACGGTAAAGCGCCCGCGCGCGGCCGGTGTCGCCGACCTGACCTGTACGCGCGGCCTGCATCGCGCGCGCCACCTCGAGCTCGAAATCATCGCGGGGCTCGGTGACCTCGAGCTCGTACAGCTCGAGCGCGATTACGTCGACGTCCAACTCGTGGCGGACCGTCAGCACAGAGATTCCAGCTGGTCGAAGAAGCCCGGGTACGAGATCTCGACGCAGTCCGCGTCTTCGATCTCGGTCGTGCCGTCGGCGAGCAGGCCGGCGACCGCGAGGGCCATCGCGACGCGGTGGTCCCGGTGCGAGCGGACTCGCGCGCCTTCGAGAGGGCGCGGGCCGTTGATGACCCAGCCATCGTCGAGGGCCGTGATCTCTGCGCCCATCGCCGCCAGCCCTTCGGCCACCGCGGCGATGCGGTCGGATTCTTTGACGCGAAGCTCGGCCGCGCCCGTGATCCGGCTCGTACCTGGAAGCTGCGAAGCGAGGACCGCGAGCACCGGCAGCTCGTCGATCATCTCGGCGGCCATGCCACCGCTGACCGACAGGGGGCGGAGCGCCGATGCGGGTCCGACGTCGAGGTCGCCCA
>DASWGF010000032.1:0-11650 GCA_036393875.1 Candidatus Dormiibacterota bacterium | reverse complement strand
GTCCCTTGGCTCATAGTGTGTTCACAAGGTTAGTACGTGCAAAAGGTGCGATTAGATAAGTCTAACGAGCCGTCTGAGGTCATTTCCCGATACCTGGAAGCGATCTATTACATGTGGTCGGAAGGCGAACCGCCCCGCAGCGCTCGCCTCGCTGACTGGCTGGGCGTGAGCCGGCCGACGGTGACCGTCGCGCTCCGAAGGATGGCGCGTGACGGGATGGTGCGCATGAACACTCGTAAGGAGATCGAGATGACTGTCGCCGGCCGGCGGGTCGCGGAGTCGATCGTGAGGCGCCACCGCATCATGGAGCGCTGGCTGACCGACGTCCTCGGTCTCGATTGGGTCGCTGCCGATGAAGAGGCCGCCCGGCTCGAGCACGCCATTTCTGAGAAGGTCGAGCGTCGCCTGTACGAGGTCCTGGGCCGTCCTCGCACCTGCCCCCATGGGAACCCCATCCCCGGTCACTCCAAATCGTCGCCAAGGGAGCGGCGATTGGCGACCCTCGATGCCGGCGCCCGAGCCGCCATCTCGCGCGTTTCGGAGGTCGCCGAGCGAGAGGCTCCGCTCCTGCTCGCCTACCTCGACGAGCGCCACCTGACGCCGGGCCGTAAGGTCGACGTGGTCGAGGTCGACGACATCGGTCGAACGATCCGAATCCGGGCCGGGAAAAGGGAGGTCACCCTCAGCCACGACACCGCCGCCAAGCTGTGGGTTCTTCCGATATAAGAAGGAGCCTTCGGCTCCCTCTTATGCGGGCGCTCCCCGGCGTCCACGGGGGTTACCTGTTCTCATGGCTTGAATCGCCGGTGTCGCGCCCTAATACCCTCCTCTGGATGTGATCTTCTGAATACCACGCCTCGCAACGACTGGCCGGTTCTGTTGCACGCTGGTGTCGGCCCGGCGGAGCCGGGCCTACTGGCAACCAAGGCGAGGAGGGCTGCGGCGGGCGCCTTGGTCAGGTTGAGATAGAGAGCACGACTTTGCCGAACTGTTCGGCCGCGTCGAGCCGCGTGAGCGCCGCCTGCACGTCATCGAGCGGATAGACCGAGTCCACCACCGGGCGTAAGCCTCGGTCCATCGCCTTGAGCAACGCCTCGAACTCCGAGGCATTCCCCATCGTCGATCCGAGCAGGCTCGCGTGCCGGAAAAACAAGCGTGGCATGGTGATCTCGGCCTTGACCCCGGACGTCGAGCCGCAGGTGACGATGCGCCCGCCCATCGCCAGCGAGCGCATCGACTCGTCGAGCGTGGCCGGACCGACGTGCTCGAACACGACATCGACCCCGTCCGTGGTCGCGGCGCGGACCGCCTTGCTGAAGTTGGCGGAGTCGAAGGCAGCTTCCGCGCCCAGCTCCAGCGCGCGTGCCCGTTTGGCCTCCGAACGGCTGGTGACGAGCACGCGCGCGCCGATGTGCTTGGCGATCTGGATCGCCGCGACCGCCACCCCCGCACCCGCCCCGATGACGAGCACCGTCTCGTCGGCGCGCAGCTGTGCGCGGGTGGTCAGCATCCGCCATGCCGTCAGGAATGTGAGCGGAAAGGCCGCAGCCTCCTCCCAGGTGAGACCGGCCGGCTTGCGAAACACGTTGCGCGCGTCCATGTGGATCAGCTCGCAGGCGGTGCCGTCCGAATGCTCCCCGAGGACGCCAAAGTGTGGGCAGCGCACGTTCTCACCGGCGCGGCACCATTCGCATTCCCAGTCGCACAGCGTGGGGAAGAGGACCACCTCGTCTCCCGCCTTCCACGCGGGATCGCCCGACTCCTGGACGATCCCGGCGCCGTCGGCCGCGATGATGCGGGGTGGCGTGATGCGTTGGGCGCCGTGAGCCAGCCAGAGGTCGAGGTGGTTGATGGAAGCAGCGCGAACGGCAACAGCGACCGAACCCGCACGGGCCGGCGTGCGAGGCCGCTCGCGGATCCTGACCCCTGCCGGTCCGATCGGTTCCTCGTACACCGCCGCCCGGCCCTGGCTCAGGACGGCGGGCTCGAGAGGCTGGTGGGCCACGATTTGCGAAACTTAACCAATCCACCGCCCGATGTGCGGCGGGTTGAGCCATGTTGAACCTCGTGCGCATCCGCCACCTGATCGCCATCGCCGCTCTGGCGCCACTGCTGTTGCAGAGCGCGCCCGCGCACGCGTCACAGGCGCTGCCGCCTGGCCAGAAGCAGGACCGCTACGTCAGGTGGTTCTATCCCAGCCAGCTTTCTTATGGCACCGTCGAGACGGGGGCGGGCGAATCCGGCTTGGGCCCCGCGTCCACCGCCTTCCTGACGCTGCCGTTCATGGGACCGCACATCGTCACCTCGCTCTTCGATCACTGCTACCCCGACTATCAAGTCAACGGCCGCATCTGCCGCTACGACGGCCAGTTCGCGACGCAGAGCACCGGCGGACCGGATCCGGGCTTCAGCGAGGGGTACGCACAGACGCCCGGCGGCCATGACTACCTGTACTACGACGGCCATGACGGTTACGACTACGCCCTCACCTATGAGCCGGTGGCCGCGGCCGCTCCCGGGATAGTCAAGTCGGCCGGCTGGATCGTTCCGGACTGCCACACCTGCTTGAGCGGGTTGACGGTCGAGATCAATCACGGCAACGGATTGGAGTCTTGGTATGGGCACCTGTCCCGCGTCGACGTCGCCAAAGGGCAGCGCGTCCAGCGCGGGCAGGTGATCGGTATCTCGGGCATGAGCGGCACCGCCACCGGACCTCACTTGCACTTCGGGATTTACAACCTCCACCGCAGTCAGACCCCGGTCGATCCATATGGTTGGTCGGGATCGTACCCGGATCCCTATCAGTGGGACCAGGGCGACCTGTGGCTTTCCGGATCGCCGCGGTTCGCAGAGGTGCCCCTGCCGTCGGTGAGCGTTACGGCCGCGCTGGACGTCAAGGACGTGAACTCGATCGACGTGTCGTGGGCGAGCCCAGGAGGCGGAAACAACTTCAGGGTCGAAGTCGTCACCGAGGACGGGCTGATGAAGCCGTGGCTGGCGCAGAGGAGCGCCGGCTCGGCGGTGTTCAACGGCCGGCCCAACCAGACCTACTGGTTCTGGGTGTCCGTCGTCACCGACCTGGGTTGGACCGACGCCGCCGGCTCCGGCTCAGTCCAAACACCGAGCCTCAAGCATGGACAGGATGTATAGCAGGCGGCCCCACCACCGACTCTAGAATCACGAAGTCTTGATAGCCGAAGCCTTCAAGGGCAAGACCGTGCTGATCACGGGCAGCACGGGATTCCTGGGCAAGTCGATCGTCGAGAAATGCCTGCGGTCGATTCCTGAGGTCGGCCGCATCAACCTCGCGATTCGTTCGAGCGCGCGCCGCCCGGCGGCGGAGCGGCTCGAGCGCGAGGTGCTCGCGAGCCCGGCCTTCAAGCGTCTGAAGGACGAGCTGGGCGAGCCCGCGTTCACGAAGCTGGCCAAGGGGAAGCTCGCGGTGCTGGAGCTCGACCTCGGACGCGACGGGCTCGGCCTCAGCGAGGAGGGCCGCGAACTGATCCGCTCCTGCGACATCGTGATCCACTCGGCCGCCGCCGTCGAGTTCGACAACCCGGCGGATCTTTCCGCGCAGACGAACCTGATGGGGGCCGCGCGCCTGGTCGAAGCCCTGAAGGCCTCAGGCGCGCGACCGCATCTCGTGCACGTATCGACCGCGTATGTGGGCGGAATGCTGCGCGGCCTCGTGCGCGAAGAGGCGCCGCTCGACCCAGGCCTCAACTGGCGTCACGAGGCGGCCGTGCTCACCACGCTTCGCGGCCCTGTCGAAGAGGAATCGCGGCGGCCCGAGATTCTGAAGCGCCTGCGGCGTCAGGCGCAATCGCGCATGGGACCGGCAGGCACGCCCGCGGTCGCGCGGGCAACCGAGCGCCTGCGCGAGAAGTGGGTCAAGGACCGCCTCATCGAACGCGGGCGGGTGCACGCGAACTCGATGGGCTTTGCCGACATCTACTCGTTCACGAAGGCGATGGCTGAGCACGCGGTGGTGGAGCTGCACGGCGACATCCCGCTTTCGATCGTGAGGCCGTCGATCATCGAGAGCGCGCTCGCGGAGCCGTTTCCAGGTTGGCTCGAGGGGTTTCGCATGGCAGAGCCGCTGATCCTTGCGTTCGGTCGCGGCATCTTGCGCGACTTCTCAGGCCTGCCCGATTCCTTGCTCGACATCATCCCGGCGGACTTCGTCGTCAACACCGTGCTGGCAGTCGCGGCGAGCCCGCCACCGGATTCGAAGCCCCGCGTCTACCACGCGGCCTCAGGCAGCCGCAACCCGCTGCGCTTCCGCCGCATGACCGACGAGGCCACGCGCTATTTCACCGAGCACCCGCTGCGCGACCGCTACGGACAGGCGATCGGCACCCCGACCTGGACATACCCGACTCGAGGCGAGCTTGCGGCCAAGGGCGAGGCGGCGTTGAAGTTTGTGAGCGCCGCCCAGTGGGCGGTCGAGCGATTGCCGCTGGGGGCAAGCGTCGCCGACCTATCGGACGATCTCAACGGCGAGCGCGAGCGACTGGAGCGTGGCCTCAACCTGATCCAGCTGTACGGCGTCTATACGGAGGTTGACTGCATCTTCGACGCGCGCAACCTGATGTCCGTTTGGGAGCGCGTTCCGCCGGACGAGCGCAAGACATTTCCTTTCGATGCCTCGCTTTACGACTGGGAGCACTACTTCCAGGACGTCCACTTTCCCACCGTCGTGCGCATGTCCCGCGCGGAGACGGTCGCGCGCAAGGGCCGCCAGCCGAGCGGCAGCACGGCGCCGAAGGCGGAGACGAATTCGGTGCGCTCCGCCATGGAGAAGCGCGCCGGGCGTGCTGATGTGCTCGCGGTGTTCGACGTCGACGGGACGCTGGTCGAGACCAACGTCGTCGAGTACTTCCTGTGGATGCGCCTGCGGGCTCAGCCGGTGGACGAGTGGCCGGCTTTCATGGCGCAGATGGCGCGCGAGGCGCCGCGCTGGCTCTACCTCGAGCGGCGGTCGCGCGCTGAGTTCCAGCGCAGCTTCTATCGCGAGTACGACGGGCTGGACTACGAGGTCATGAAGCGTCTCGGGCGCGAGGCGCTCAACGCGGTGACCCTGCGGCGCATCTATCCGGAGGGCATGCGCCGGATTCGGGAGCACAAGCGCGCCGGCCATCGGGTGCTGCTCCTGACCGGAGCGCTCGACGTCGTCGTCGAACCGCTAGCGGAGCTGCTGGAGGTGGAGGTCGACTGCGCCCGCCTGCTGGTGAAGGACGGGCGCTTGACCGGAGACCTGGAGGCGCCGCCGCCGGCGGGTGAGGCGCGCGGCGTTTTGCTCGAGGAATATGCCTCACGCAACGGGCTGGTCCTGGCGGACAGCTTCGCTTACGCGGATTCGCTGTCGGACCTGCCGATGCTCGAGTTGGTGAGCACGCCGGTGGCGGTGAACCCGGACGCGCGACTGTCGCAGGTCGCGGGGCAGCGCGGCTGGCGGGTGGAGCGGTGGAAGATGGCGCCCGGCAACTGGCGCCTGCCGATGCCGGACCCGCGCTCGCCCGAATACAAGGAGGCAGTAAGAAGGTGACGCAGGTTTCACCTCCCCGCTCCGCGGGGAGGTCGGCCCGAAGGGCCGGGTGGGGAGACCCGTGCTCGCACTGACGTACGAGCGAAGCATCCCCTCGTACGCCATCGTCAAGGCGGCCGGCGGGAGGCCCGAGGTCGCGACCAGCGCACTGTCGATGCTGCACCTGGGCGATGTGCCCGAGCCCGAGCTGCCGGCTCAAGACTGGGTGCGCGTGGCGCCCACGCTGGCGGGGATCTGCGGCTCCGACCTGTCTGCTATCGGCGGCCACGCGTCGCTGTATCTCGACCCGCTGACCAGCTATCCATTCGTTCCCGGCCACGAGGTGGTGGGCACGCTCGGCGACGGCTCGCGTGTCGTGATCGAACCGGCCCTCGGCTGCAAGGTGCGCGGGATCGAGCCACCCTGCCCGCGCTGCGCCGAGGGCCGGCCCGGCCTCTGCTACAACGTGACGGAAGGACCGATCGAGGTCGGCCTCCAGACCGGCTACTGCGCCGACACGGGCGGGGGCTGGGGCGAGTCGCTCGTCGCCCATCCAAGCCAGATACATGCCGTTCCGGAAGTGCTGTCAGATGAGGCCGCGGTGCTGATCGAGCCCTTCGCCTGCTGCATCCACGCGGCGTTCCGCGGCGGAGCCACCAAGGACGACATCGTGGTCGTTATGGGGGCAGGCACGATCGGCTTGCTCACTGTGGCCGCGATCCGCCTGTTCACGCCGCCCAAGCGCCTCATCGCGGTCGCCAAGCATCCGACCCAGCGCGAGCTCGCGACCAAGCTCGGCGCTGACCAGGTGATCGATCCTGCCGACGTCTTTCAGCGCATCCGCTTCGCCACCGGGGCGCGGAGGCTAGACGGCATGAACCGCTCGCTCTTGCTCGGCGGCGCCGATGTCACGTTCGAATGCGTGGGGCGCGCCGGCAGCCTGAACGACGCTGTCCGCTTCACGCGCGAAGGCGGCACCCTGGTCGCGGTCGGGATGCCGGGCGAGGAGAAGATCGACTGGGCCGCGATCTGGCAGCGCGAGCTGACAGTGATGGGCGCCTACGCGTATGGCACCGAGCCCAAGCGCAAGGGCAAGCGCACGTTCCAGCTTGCGCTTGACGCAGCGCCGGATTTGCACCTGGAATCGCTGACCGGTCCGCTGTTCGGCCTGGGCGAGTATCGCGACGCGATCGCGTACGCGATGAGCGCCGGCCGCCTGGGCGCGGTGAAGGTCGCGTTTGACCTGCGAGGATTGAAAATCTAGTGGCAAGGCCAGGCGCGGTAATCGAGGTCGATCGCAACACTCCGCCCGTCCTCTTCCATTTCGGAGAGGGCGTGCGGCTGGAGAAGCTGCCGCTCGGCGCGCGCATTGTCTACCCGCCCGACCCGCTCGAACCGATGACCAATCCGGAGCGCGCGATCAAGCGGGCGCTGACCAAGCCGCTGGACGACGATCCGCTCAAGTCACTCCTTCGGAAAGGTATGAAGCTCACGATTGCGTTCGACGATCTCTCGCTGCCGCTCCCGCCAATGGCCGCACCCGACGTGCGCCAGCTGGTCATGGAAGAGGTCATCGACATGGCCGCGGAGGCGGGCGTCGAGGACATCCACCTCATCGCCGCACTCGGCCTGCATCGTCGCATGACGGCCGACGAAATCCGCCACATCGTCGGCGACCGCATCTTCAGCACGTTCTGGCCCGACCGCCTCTACCAGCACGACGGCGAGGATCCCGAAGCCAACGTCTACATCGGCAAGACGGCCGCGGGCGAAGAGGTCACGCTCCACAAGCGCGCGACCGAGTCCGACCTCGTCGTTTACGTAAACCTGACGCTCGTGCCGATGGACGGCGGGCACAAATCGATGTCCACCGGGCTCGCGAGCTATAGGGGCATTCGCGCTCACCACAACGTCAAGACACTGTTGGCTTCGCGCTCCTACATGAGCCCGCCGGACTCCGCGCTGCACCATTCATGCATACGTCAGGGCCAGCTCATCGAGGACACGGTGCGGGTGTTCCACATCGAGACCACCGTCAACAACCACGCTTTCCCTTCCATCGCCAACTTCATGCAAAAGCGCGAGACCGACTGGACGGCGCAGGACCAGGCGATGTTCCTGGGCATGAAGCAGCTCACCGACCTCGCGCCGCCGGCCTTCAAGCGCAACGTCTTCCACGCGATGCGTGCGCCGTACGGCTTGACCGGCGTGAACGCGGGCCAGGTCGACGCGGTCCACGAGAAGACGCTGGAGGCCGTGCGCAATCAGATCGCCGTGCGCGTCGAAGGCCAAACCGACATCGTCACGATCGGCGTTCCGTACCTCGGGCCGTACAACGTCAATGCTCCGATGAACCCGGTGCTGGTCGTGTGCATGGGGCTGGGTTACCTGTTCAATTTCTACCGGAACAAGCCGGTGGTGAGGAAGGGCGGAGTGGTCATCCTCACCCACCCATTCCGCTATGAGTTCGACGCAGTCCAGCACCCGAGCTACATCGATTTCTACGACGAGGTCCTCGCCGACACGACCAAGCCTGCCGAGATCGAGGCCAAGTACGAGCTGCGGTTCGCGGAAGACCCGTGGTTCCGCCAGCTCTACCGCAAGTCGCACGCGTACCACGGCGCGCACCCGTTTTATGCTTTTTACTGGGCCGCCCATGCGATGGAGCACGCGGGCGACATCATCATCGTCGGCGGCGACCGCGAGGTCGTCCACCGCTTCGGCTTCAAGTGCGCGACCACGCTCGAGGACGCGTTCGAGATGGCCGAGCAGACCGTCGGCCGCCATCCGAGCGTCACGCACATGCGCATGCCGCCCATCCTCCTCGCAGAAGTCGAGTAGCAATCGGATGCCCTGGTACAGCGGAGATCGCGGGCCCATGCAGCTGGCGCGCGCCGTCGGCGATGTCGTCAACGATGTCCGGCGCGTGCGCCGAGGCTGGCGGTGGGACATGCCGCGTCCGCGTACATGGCCCGAGCAGGGCGCGGTCGTGCCGGCCCCGGCGAGCGATCTCGGCTGGGCGCGCCAGGAACCGGTGCGCACCATTCGGTGGCTGATCCAGCACGGCCTCCTGCTCCCGTTCACCGAGGCGATGGCCCACCCCAAGGTCGAGGGCCGCGAGTGGGTAACGGAGCTCGAACGCCCGGTCATCTTCGCAGCCAACCATTCGAGCCACGCCGACACCTCGCTCGTTCTGCACGCGCTTTCCGACCGCGCACGCGATCGGACCGTCGTCGCGGCGGCGGCCGACTACTGGTACAAGCGACCCCTTCTCGGCAATCTGGTCGGACTGTTCCTCAACACATTTCCCTTCTCGCGCACCGGTGGAGCGAAAGAACAGCTCCACAGCGCGAGCCGGCTGCTCAAAGCGGGTTGGAATCTCGTGTTCTTTGCCGAGGGCAGCCGGTCGCCCGACGGCCGTATTCAGGAATTCAAGCCGGGGCTCGGCTTCTTATCCAATGAGACCGGCACGCCGGTGGTTCCGCTGCACATCCGGGGCGCGCATCGGATCATGCCCAAAGGACAGAAGCTGCCACTGCCCGGGCCTGTGCGCGTGCGCATAGGGAAGCCGATGACAGCGCACGCGAAGGAAGGCTCGCGCGAATTCACTGCGCGGGTGGAGCAAGCGGTCCGTGCGCTCGCGGAAGAACCCAGGCAGCCCGAGCTGCAGGGGACGTGGATCGAACGCTGGCGGGCGCTGAAGCCACGTGAGCCCGAATACGTTGACTGATTACGATTTGTACCGGTGACCTACTCGATAGTCGCACGCGATAAAGAGACCGGCGAGTTCGGCGTCGCGGTCCAGTCGCACTACTTTCAGGTGAGCCCCTCAGTGCCCTGGGCGCTGGCGGGCGTGGGGGCGGTCGCGACGCAATCGCGGGTCAACGTCAGCTACGGACCGCTGGGCCTCGAGCTGCTGCAGGCGGGCCTGACCGCCGAGCAAGCGCTGAAGGCGCTGACCGCGGGCGACCCTTTGGCTGAGGTGCGCCAGTGCGCGATCATCGACGCCACCGGCGGCGTCGCCGCCCACACCGGAGCCAAGTGCATCCCGGCCGCGGGCCACCAGGTCGGCGATGGCTTCAGCTGCCAGGCCAACCTGATGGAAAAGGACACGGTCTGGGCGGCGATGGCCCAAGCGTTTACTTCCACCGACGCCCCGCTCGCGGAGCGGATGATGGCGGCCCTGGAGGCGGCGGAAGCCGAAGGCGGTGACATCCGCGGCAAGCAGTCGGCGGCGATGCTGGTCGTGACCGGCTCGCCCAAGGGACGCTTTTGGGAAGACCGGATCATCGACCTGCGCGTCGAGGACGCGGCGGAGCCCCTGCCCGAGCTGCGCCGCCTGCTGCGGATCAAGCGCGCCTTCATGGCCTTGTCGGAGGCGGACCGCCTGTCGGAGTCCGGTGACAAAGCGGCGGCCCACGCCAGGTCCGCGGAGGCGATCCGGATCGCGCCGGAGATGGTCGAGATCCGCTTCTGGACCGGTCTCGACATGGTCGTGGCCGGGGACATGGACGGCGGCTGCAAACTCATGGCGGAGGTCGTGCGCGAGAAGGGCGGGCGCTGGATCGAGACATTGCGAAGGCTGGCGATGGTGGGTCGCGTGCCTGCCGACGTAGCCGCGGCGGTCGAGGCCCGGCTCGCCGCCACAGCCGGCTCCACGTAGACTGCACGCGTCTTGGGAAAGTTCAAGAGTCAGCGCAGGGGTCCAAGGCGGCCCGAGAAGGCCCGCAAGCCTGAGAAGGACGATGGCGGGCAGAAAGAGCAGGCGGTCGTAATGGATGCGGTGGTCGCCCAGGCGCTGCCCAATGCGATGTTCGAGGTCGAGCTCGAGGGCGGGCACAAGCTCATCGCTTACGCGGCAGGCCGGATGCGTCGCTATTTCATTCGCATCACACCTGGAGACCGGATCCGCGTCGAGCTGTCGCCCTACGACCTGACCCGCGGCCGCATCGTCTACCGCTACCGAGAGTAGTGCCCAGCCTCATCGAGGCGATCGGATCCGCCCGCGTCTTCGACCTCGAACAGCCCCGGTTCGCCGGCGCGCCTTCGCATCCAGCCCACGCGCCCGGCTTCAACTACTTCCTGCACCGCCACCATGCGCGCGGCGCCCCCGAGGCCAGGACGAGCGCATCCGGCCTCGTCGTGATGCCAGAGCACTCGGGCACGCACATCGACGCCCTGGCTCACCAGGCCGAGAACATGATCCTCCACGGCGGCGTTCACGTCGACTCGGGCGTGCAGACTTCGGTGGGATTCCGAGTCCACGGTGTCGACACTCTCGAACCGCTGGCGTGCCGGGGCGTGTTGCTCGACGTCGCGGGCGCCCAGCGCTTGCCACCCGACCATTCCATCACCCGGTCGGAGCTCGAACAGGCTGCGACCGCTGGCGGGGTCGAGGTAGGTGCGGGCGACGCCGTGCTGGTGCGCACGGGTTACGGGGCGCTCTGGACCGACGCGCCGCAGTACCTGCATGCAGCCGGCGTCAGCGCGGGCGGCACGAGATGGCTTGTGGAGCGCGGGGTGCGCGCCGTCGGCGCGGACAACATCGCCTGGGACGTGATCGGCCCGACCGACCCCGAGCTTGGCGTCACGCTCCCCGGTCACATGCTGCTGCTGGTGCGAGCCGGGATCCCGATCATCGAGAACCTCAACCTCGAGGAGCTCGCGGAGGCAGGCATCCACGAGTTCGCATTCGTATGCCTGCCGCTCAAGATGCGTGGCGCCACGGGGTCTCCCGTGCGCCCAATCGCGCTGGCGTAGGCCGGCTAGCGGCGACCCACCGTCTGGAAGCAGTCCAGGCAGTAGACCGGCCGCGCCCCCGTGGGCACGAACGGCACCTGCGTCTGCTTCCCGCAGTTCGAGCAGATCACGTCGTGCATGACCCGCGCTCGGCCGTTGCCCTCTGACGAGCGCCGCGCCGCCCGGCATTCCGGACACCGCCGCGGCTCGTTCTGGAGCCCGCGCGTTTGGTAGAACTCCTGCTCCCCCGCCGTAAAGATGAAATCGCGCCCACAGTCGCGGCACTGCAACGTCCTGTCCGAGAAACTCACCGTCTGGCCTCCCCTAGAAAGTCGCTCAGAGGCCCGGACGAAGGTGACCGGTCTACCCCCTCTAGCGGTTCGG
>DASWGF010000031.1:0-2112 GCA_036393875.1 Candidatus Dormiibacterota bacterium | reverse complement strand
GTTTCTCGCCTCCGACCCCGAGCGCTCGGCCGACGGCAAGGTGACGATCGCCGGCAAGTACTGCGAGTCGACGGACATCCTGATCACCGACATTGAGATGCCCGAGCTCAAGGCTGGCGATGTCATCGCGGTTCCTGCCGCGGGCGCCTACTGCCTCGCGATGGCGAGCAACTACAACGGCATGCCGCGACCCGAGGTGCTCATGGTGGCCGACGGCCGCGCCACCGTGATGCGGCGCCGCGAAACGTTCGACGACTTGATCGCCGCCGAAGTCTTCTAGGGCCTAGGCGCCCACGACGACCATGTTCGATCTCAACGAGTTGGCGGTGACGTAGGCAGACTCAGTGGTCACCGGTGTCGACGGCAGGATGCCAACTGGTGTTTTGAAAGTCACCGTGGTGCTGCTACCTGGAGCGACCGATACAGATCCCGGCACCTGGTGACAGGTACCATTTTGACAGACGTTGACGGTCGCGGAGCCGGCGTAGAAGTAGTGAAATACCACCGTGGTATTGCCGGTGGCGGACACTGAAACGAGGACGATGTAAGGGTTAGGGGTTGGCGGGGGCGGGGTCGGCTTCGGGGTTGAAATCGGGGTTGAAATCGGGGTGGGGATTGGGCTTGCGGTTGGACTCGCACCGGGCGCGGTTGAAGGCGTAGCCCCGGGCGACGGGGTCGCGAACGCAACCGGCGCGAGCACGTGCAGCGTCGCCGATAAGCGGCAAGACGCGTTCCAGCAGAGCCTCAGGGTGTGATCGCCGGCGCCGATGTTCAGTGGGACCCGGATGGAGACGCTGACTTCGCCGCCGGCGCTGGCGTGGAATGGAAATGTATGAACTGTGCTGAGCAGCTGGATCTCCCCGTTCTGGTTGGCCGGCAGGCGGCTGGCGTTCACGCCGACGGTGTCACCCGCCCTCACGCTTGATGCGGACAGCGAAAGCGTTGGCCGCGCCGCGACCAGGAGCACCCCCAGGATGAGAAGCACGATCAGGACCCCGGCCGCTATCGCTGCCCACAGTCCCTTGCGCGATTTCTTTTTGGCCGATGGCTGTGCGGTCGCCGGGTACGGCACCGCCACGGTCGCGCTGGGGTTCACCGCATCGGCGCGCGCCTGAGGCGGCATCGCGCCCGCAGCTACGGCCACTGGCGCCGCCAGCGGCAACGTCGAGGCGACCGCCGGCGTCATCACCAGCGTCCGGGCCACGCCCGGATCGGATTTCCCGGCCAGCGCCGCGGCCAGAGCGTCGACAAACGCGGTGCAGCTTTCCCATCGGGCGGCAGGGTCCTTGGCCAGGCCGCGCATGACCACCGCGTCGACCTGCGGGCTCAGCGAGCTGTTGCGCGCGCTGGGCAGAGGCGGGTCGCGGTGCACCTGCGCATAGAGCACTTCCATCAACCCCTCGCCGTCGAACGGGATCGAGCCCGTGAGCATCTCGTACGCGATGGTCGCCAGCGAGTAGCGATCGGCAGGAGGTCCGACCTTGCTTCCCGTCACCTGCTCCGGCGACATGTACGCGGGCGTGCCGGTGGTGACGCCGGTCATCGACCGCAGCGATGTCGACTGCATGAGCTTGACTAGGCCGAAGTCGGCGATGACAGGGCTTTCGTCGTTTTCGAGCAGGACGTTGGCGGGCTTCACGTCACGATGGACGATTCCCAGCGAGTGCGCGTAGTCGAGGCCGGCGGCCATGCCGCGCAGGTACTTGAGCGCATCGGCGGTTTCCATCGATCCCTGCTTCATCCGGCTCGCAAGGCTGCCGCCAGGGACGTACTCGATGATCATGTAGGGCGTCCCTTCGTACTCGCCGAAGTCGAATACGTTGACGATGTTGGGGTGGCGCATCTGAGCGATGGCCTGGGCCTCGTGACGGAAACGAGCGGTCGAGTCGGTGTCGGGTGCTATGCCCAGCAGGACTTTGACCGCACCTGTGCGCTCGAGCTGCACGTGATAGGCGCGGTAGACGACGCCCATGGCGCCTTGGCCGATGAGGTCCTGGACCTCGTACTGGCCCAGCCTGGTTCCGGGTTGAATCGACACGGGCAATGATTATGCGGTCGGGGGTACGCGCGTCCAGCGCTGTTAACGAACGGGCGCGCAGCGTCAGTCGCGGT
>DASWGF010000030.1:0-6509 GCA_036393875.1 Candidatus Dormiibacterota bacterium | reverse complement strand
CTTCCGACGATGGCGAAACGACGACCTTCAGAACCCATGCGCGCGTCGACAACGAGACTGAGGTCGGCTACATGCACCACGGCGGCGTCCTGCCGCTGGTTCTGAGGGAGCTCATCGCCGGCAAGTAGCCGCCTACGAGCTAGGCTGCGGCGTCGTCGGTGCGCAACGGGAGCCGGCGCTCGTAGCCGCACTCCGGGCATTCGTACAGCCCGACCACCGTGTCCGGCTGGGACGAGTCCGAATGCAGAGTTCGAAGCCGCATCGGCACCGAATCCTCGTGGCGCTCGCAGGCGGGCGCTTCTTCGTGGGTCACGCTTCAAGATTACGCACCGCGTCGAAACCGGCCTAGTGCTCCCGCCACAAGAGGGATGGCGCAGCGCTTGTCCCCCGCGCACACACATAATGAAGGCGTTGTGGTGACCAAGAAGGCCGCGGAGGAGCTCACCGAGCCTCGGCCCACCGTCCGCGAGGCGATGCGGTTCGGCGCCTTCGCCACGGCCAAGCTGGTCGCCGGCGCCGAAGGGCTCGACCGGCCGATCGAATGGGTCCGGATGATGGAGACGCCCGAGGTGCAGCCGCGTGCGGGCGACCTCATGCTCACAACCGGGTTCCCGATCAAGGACGACCGCGACGCGCAGGTGCGCCTCATCGGCCGTATCGCCGATGGGGGAGGCGCCGGCCTCGTGGTGCGGCCCCACCCCTACCTCCGCAAGCTGCCGCCAGAGATGCTCAGCGAGGCCGACCGGCTGAACGTGCCCGTGTTCACGGTCGCCGCCGACGTGCAGATGGTCGACCTCATGACCCCGCTCCTGGAGCGAATCATCAACGCCGAGCACTGGCGCCTGAAGCGCTCCCTTGACATCCACCGCCGCTTCACGGAGCTCGTACTCGACGGCAAGGGCGTCAACGAGATCTGTCGCACCCTGGCCGAGCTGCTCGAGAGCGCAGTCGTGATCGAGGACGCGAGCTTCCACCTCCTCGCGCATGCCGGCGGCTCGGGCGATCCGCACCGCAAGGAGACCATCCAGCGGCAGGGCACGCCTCAGCGCGTCCTATTCGATCCCCAGATCCAGCGCATGCTCCGCGAGGTCGAGCAGAAGCGCGGCCCGGTCAAAGTGCCCGCCTTCCCCCATGTAGGCATGTCGCGGGAGCGCTTGATCGCGCCGATCCTGGCCGCCAACCAGGTGCTCGGCTACATCTCGGTGCTCGACCACCCGCCTCACCACGAAGAGCTTGCCTTCATGGCCATCGAGCAGGCGGCGCTCGTGCTGGCCCTGGCGGTGGCCAAGGAACGCGAGCTCTCCGAGGTCGAAGGCCGAGTCCGGGGTGAGTTCCTGGAAGACCTGCTGAATGGCACGTATGGCGATGAGGCCGCGGCCCAGCGCAGGGCGCGCCACCTGGGCTTCCCGATGCACGGCAGCCACATCGTGATGCTCGTCGACATCGACGACTTCCGCGGCTTCAACAAATCCCGCCAGGTCTCAGAGGACGCGATCCAGGCCCTGAAGCGCGAGTTCCTGCGCAGGGTCACCGGGGTGGTGCGGACAAGCTATCCGCGAGCTCTCGTGCAGGGACGCTCGGACAGCGTCGTCTCACTCCTGCCGCTGGGCACGGAGCCCGGCGACCACCAGGCGCGCGGCCACGCCCTGGGCATTCAAGTCGGGCAGACGATCGCCGAATGGAAGCCAGGCTTCTCGGTCTCGGTGGGCTTCAGCGGCCCCACCGAAGCTCCGGCCGGGGTTGCGGCCGCTCAGCGAGAGGTCGTGTCGGTGATGGACTCGCTCGCCCGCTTCAAGCGTTGGGGGCAGGTGGTCTCGGTGCCCGAGCTCGGCCTCACCGGCCTGCTCGCCGCCGTCACCGACGAACGGCTCGTCGACTACAGCCGCCGGCACCTCGGGCCCCTGATGGAGCACGACCGGACCCGGAAGGGCAGCCTCGTGGCCACGCTGCGCGCGTACCTGGAGACGGGCGAGCAGCAGCAGGCCGCGACCCGGCTCCGCGTGCACCCGAACACGCTTCGTTATCGCCTTGATCGCATCCGCGAGATCAGCGGCGTCGACCTCGAGGACCCGGAGACGCGGCTCAACCTCGCCGTCGCGCTTCGAGTCCAGGCCCTGTTGGGCATGTGAGAGCCGCATAACGATTTCCGATTTGTTTTGGCACCTGCACACTAGGGCCGGTCGGCAACTCGCAGTAAGCTGCGCGCAGTGTCCCCCACGTTGGCTTCCACGCGCCGCGCCTGGTCTGGGGATGTGCCCAGCGATCGGGCGGCGTGCGGCATGGGCTTTGTGGCTACGCCGGATCTCGGCCATGAATCCGTCTCGCTCGGGGTGCAGGCGCTGGCGCGGCTGTCGCACCGGGGCGGCCTCGATGCCGATGGCAAGAGCGGAGACGGCGCCGGACTCCTGATCCAGGTCCCGCATCGCCTCCTCGGGGGAGAGTTCGCTGTGGCCGTGCTTTTCGAATGGGACGCGCGCGCCCGTGCGGTCGTGGCCGAATCCATCGAGCGCAACGGCCTGGCCCTGGTCGGTTGGCGCGAAGTGCCTGTAGACCCGGACAGCCTGGGTGAGCGCGCGCGAGCGACGATGCCAACCGTCTGGCACGGCCTCATCGCCAGGCCGGACCTCGATCCCGTCGAGTGGGAGCACCGGCTCTACCTCGTGCGCCGGCACGCCGAACGGCGTGGTTCAGAAGAAGCCGTGCGCATGTACCTGCCGTCTTGCTCGAGCCGGACGGTCGTCTACAAAGGCTTGATGGCGGGCACGCGCCTCGCCGACTTCTACCCCGATCTTCGCGATGAATCGTGCGAGAGCCGGCTCGCGGTCTTCCACCAGCGCTACTCGACGAACACAATGCCGGACTGGCGCCTCGCGCAGCCATTCCGAATGCTCGCGCACAACGGCGAGATCAACACCATCACCGGCAACCGTGCGTGGATGAGGGCCCGCGAAGCCGAGCTCGAGCCGGATCTGCGCGGCGCTGTGTGGCCGGAAGGTTCGGACTCCGCCTCGCTGGACAACGCACTCGAGCTCCTCGTGCAGCGCGGCTGGGAGGTATCGGAGGCCTTGATGAGCCTCGTCCCCGATGCATGGGAGGGACGAGGCGACCTCGCGTCGGCGGTGCGCGACTTCTACCGCTACCAGTCGATTCGCTTCGAGCCGTGGGACGGCCCTGCCGCACTCGCGTTCAGCGATGGCCTGGTCGTGGGCGCGGCACTCGACCGCAACGGGCTGCGACCCCTGCGCTGGCAGCGAACTCGCGACGGGCTCGTGGTCGCGGCTTCCGAGGCCGGCGTGGTGACGCTGTCGCCCGGAACGGTGGTGGAGCGAGGGCGCCTGGGTCCCGGCCAGATGCTGCTCGTCGACACACGCGACGGATCCGTGCTCCAGGACTCCGAGGCCAAGGAGCGCGCGGCCGCGCGCCACGACTACGGCCTCCTCGCCGATCGCATGCTGGTTCCGGTCGAACGCCACCACCTCGACGTCGAGGCACCTGAGGACATCGCGGCCCAGCAGAGGATCCACGGCTGGGGCTCGGAGGACGTCAAGATCGTGGTCGCGACCATGGCCGAGACGGGCGCCGAGCCGGTCTTCTCGATGGGAGACGACATCCCGATCGCGGCCCTCGGGCGCACACCACGACGCGTCTACGGTTACCTGCGGCAGCGGTTCGCACAGGTCACCAACCCCGCCATCGATCCACTCCGCGAGAAGGCGGTGATGTCACTGCGGGTCCTGCTTGGGCCCCGGCGCGGGACGCTCGAGCCGGAGGGCGGCGCAGACCGCGAGTTGCGGCGCAGCCACCACCCCGCCATCCCCGGCACGCAACGGCTGCTGGAGCTCGAATCTCCTGTGCTGGGGGCGGGCGAGCTGGCCCGCGTGCTCGAGGAAGCGACCGTGCTCGACGCCACGTATGCGCTGGGTGAGTCTCTACGCGACGCGCTGCGACGGCTGTGCCGCGAAGCGTCGGAGACGAACGGCGTCATCGCACTCAGCGACCGCCGCGCCGGATCGGAACGGATCGCGATCCCGATGGCTCTGGCGGTCGGCGCCGTGCACGAATCGCTGCTGAAGACGGGCGGACGGATGGCCAGGGACATGGTTGCCATCGCAGGCGACGTCGTCGACGTGCACGACGTCGCGTGCCTCATCACCATCGGCGCGAGCGCGGTCCATCCTTACCTGGCACTGGCGACCGCGGCCGCCGCGTCACCTGAAGGCGAGGCCCACTATCGCAAGGCGCTCGAAGCCGGCCTATTGAAAGTCATGGCCAAGATGGGAATCTCGTGCGTCGACAGCTACCGCGGTGCGCAGGTCCTCGAGGCGCTCGGCCTGGGCGCCGAGGTGATGGAGATCTGCTTCCCCGCGGTGCCGTCGCATATCGGCGGCGCGGACCTCAGCGACATAGAAAGGATGGCGCTCCCGAGGCTCGTCGAAGCCGCCTCGCTGACAGACCACGGCCGCGTGCGATTCCGGAAAGCGGGCGAGCACCACGCGTACAACCCGCTGGCGGTCCGCGCCGCGCAGAAGGCGGCGCGGGAAAACGACCACGCCGCGTATCTCGACTGGCGCCGCCTCTCGAGCATGGGCGACCCGCAATCTCTGCGCGAGCTCCTCCATATCAGGCCGGCGCAACAACCGCTGCCGCTGGATGAGATCGAGCCCTCCACCGAGATCGTCAAGCGCTTCGTGAGCACCGCGATGTCATTGGGCGCGCTGTCGCCGGAGGCGCACGAAGCGCTCGCGATCGCGATGAACCAGATCGGCGCGAGGTCGAACTCGGGCGAGGGTGGCGAGGACCCAGCCACGTATGACGACGACGGAGGGCGGCGCGACAACCGCGTGAAGCAGGTCGCCTCCGCGCGATTCGGCGTGACTCCGCGATACCTGAAGCGCGCGGACGAGCTCGAGATCAAGATCGCGCAGGGGTCGAAGCCCGGCGAGGGCGGCCAGCTCCCCGGGCTCAAGGTGACCAGCCTCATCGCGCGCCTGCGGCACGCGCAGCCGGGGATGCAGCTCATCTCGCCTCCGCCGCACCACGACATCTATTCGATCGAGGACCTCGCGCAGCTGATCCACGACCTCAAGACGGTCAACCCCCGCGCCCGCATCGGAGTCAAGCTCGTCTCCGAGGCAGGCGTGGGCACGATCGCGGCCGGCGTCGCGAAGGCGCGCGCGGATTACATCCTGGTCTCCGGCCATGACGGCGGCACGGGTGCATCGCCGCTGTCGTCGATCAAGAACGCGGGCGTGCCGTGGGAGCTGGGACTCGCCGAGACCCAGCAGGTGCTGGTGGCGAACCGGCTGCGCGAGCGCGTGAGCCTGCGCACCGACGGCGGATTGCGAAGCGGGCGAGACATCGTCATCGCGGCGCTGCTCGGCGCCGAAGAGTTCGGCTTCGGGACCGGCGTGCTGGTCGCACTCGGATGCGACATGGCCCGGCAGTGCCACCTGAACACGTGCCCGACCGGCATCGCCACTCAGCGGGACGACCTGCGAGCCAAGTTCGAAGGCCGGCCCGAGCACGTGATCAACCACCTGTTCCACATCGCCGACGAAACGCGCGAGCACCTGGCCGCGCTGGGGATCGCGACCCTTGACGACGCGGTGGGCAGGGTCGACCTCCTCGAGCCCGCCGGAGAATCAGCGCTCGACCTCTCGTTCATCCTCCGCGAGTCGGACGCGAACCTTCCGCGCCGCCGCACGTGGGCCCGCAATGGCGACGCACCGGCGCCCCCGCCTCCCTCCGGCGTCATCGACAACTCGCAGCGCACCGTGGGCGCCGCATTCGCCGCCGGTGAGTCGCGCGACTACCGCGGCAGCGCGGGCCAGAGCTTCGGCGCGTTCATCGATGAGGGCATGCAGCTGACGCTCGAAGGCCAGGCGCAGGACTATGTGGGCAAAGGCATGGGCGGCGGCGTGATCGTGATCCGTCCGTTTGCCGACGACGCGTCGCCTGACCCGGTGCTCGCGGGCAACACGATCTGCTACGGCGCGACCGGCGGGCGTCTGTTCGTGGCCGGTCGAGTCGGCGAGCGTTTCTGCGTGCGCAACTCTGGCGCCACTGCCGTGGTCGAAGGCGCGGGCGACCATTTCTGTGAGTACATGACCGGCGGCGTCGCCGTCGCGCTCGGTGCGGTGGGATGGAACGCCGGTGCCGGGATGACCGGGGGTGTCGCCTACCTGACCGAGTGGCGCCAGCTCAACGCAGACAGCGTGATCGCACGCGACGTGCCCGAAGAAGATGAGGCTGAGCTGCATGCGCTGGTGGAAGAGCACCACCGCAGGACCGGCAGCTCACGGGCAGCGTCGATGCTCGAGGACTGGGAAGTCGCGCTCGCGCGATTCCGGCAGGTCGTTCCGGTTGCTAGGGTGCAGGCGCAGGCGGCGCCGGAACCCGTGGCCGAAACGTCGGTTGAGGGCGCCCCCAAAACAGCAGCCTGAACCGGCTCCTGGGAGACCTTAGATGGATAGCAATTGACCGCTATCGAGGCGGGCGCTGTGGAAAAG
>DASWGF010000029.1:0-3390 GCA_036393875.1 Candidatus Dormiibacterota bacterium | reverse complement strand
CCCTCGAGCATCGCCCTCACCCCGCGCTCTGATTCCCACTGGCGCCGGCTGGAGTGCGCGACGAGGTCAAGGCGCCGGCGCAAGTCGCGAACCGCAAGGCCTTCGGCGATGGTTTGCATGACTCCGGCCTCGCTCAGCCACTCCTCGCAGATGGCGCCCAGGATCGCCTTCTTGGTGCCGAAGATGGCGTAGACGGTCCGCTCGGCCACTCCCGCCTCCGCGGCCACGACCTCGATGCTCGTGGCCGCATACCCACGCTCGGCGAACAACGATCGCGCCGCCTGCGCGATCGCACGGCGCGTCTCGAGCGCCTGCCGCTGCCGAAGCGGGACCCGACTTGCCTTGACTTCCGTCATGACAGGCTCTACAGTAGCACCACACTGACTACAGTATTACTGTACTGAGTGCATCAATACTGAGGCAATTATTACTGAGGTGGTCGAGATGGGTGCCGTGGAGAAGCTACAGGCAGTGATAGTCGGCGGGGGCCAGGCCGGCCTCGCCACCGCATACGAGCTGGCTCGTCGAGGCGTCGGCTTCGCGTTGCTCGAGGCCGATGAGCGTATCGGCGACCAATGGCGCCATCGCTGGGATTCCCTCCGGCTCTTCACACCCGCGCGCCACGACGCCCTGCCGGGGTCGAAGTTCCCGGCACCTCTCGACACCTTCCCAGGGAAGGACGAGATGGCCGACTACCTGGTGGCCTACGCGCGCGATGCTCGGCTCCCGGTCCGCACCGGCGTGCGTGCGTTGAGACTGGAGCGGGGAGAAGGCTCATACATGCTGGAGACGACCGCCGGCACGCTGGAAGCGAACCACGTGGTCGTGGCCACGGGGTACCAGAGGCCCAAGGTCCCTGCGTTCGCGGCCGGCATCGACTCCGCGGTTCGCCAGTTGGATGCGAGCCAGTATCGGAACCCTTCGCAGCTGGCCGGCGACGTCCTGGTCGTCGGCGCCGGCACGTCCGGTGTCGAGATCGCGATCGAGGCGGCACGCGCGGGTCACCACACTGTGCTGGCGGGACGCGGAACCGGCTCCATCCCGCCGATCTTCTACGCGTTCAAAGGCAGGGTGTTCTGGTTCTACGCCAACCGCATCGCTTCGGTGCGGACTCCAGTCGGGCGTCGGATGAAGCCGTTGGTTCTCAGCCATGGAGCTCCGCTGATTCGGGTCAAAATGCGCGACGCCATCGCAGCCGGCGTGGAGCGCGCAGCCCGAGTCGCAGGCGTCGAGAACGGAGTCCCATTCTGCGAAGGTGGTCGCCCTGTCCACGCGGACACGATCGTGTGGTGCACCGGCTTTGGCCGGGATTACTCGTGGATTCAATTCCCGGTGGCCGGCGCCGACGGCTACCCTCGCCACAGCGGCGGGGTTGCTGACGGTGAGGGTGGGCTGTACTTCGTGGGCCTGCCATATCAGACTCGCCTGGCATCCGGCCTGATCGGTGGCGTCGGCGAAGACGCGAGCTCAGTGGCCGAGGTGATCGCCGGACGGCTGCGCCAATCGGACGACCTGCACCACGAGGATGTTCCGCAAATCGAGCTCGCCTTCGAACGGACTTAGCGGTTACCGCCGGGCGCCGGCCGGCACCGCATTCTTGAACGGTTCGAGCAGGTGTTTTGCGAACAGGTCGAGCTGAGATAGGTCGGCGGTCATGGTGTGGAGAAACATATGCTCCACGCCCGCGTCGATCCTCTTCTGGATGCGACCCTGGATCTCGTCAATCGTTCCGGTCAGATAAACCGCCTCGATGTACTCCCACGGCCGCTCGTCGGAGATGATCGCCAGCATGTGGGTCTTCTGCTCCGCGATCACATCACCGCGTCTGGTCTTCTCGGTCAGCCAGACGAAGTTCTCGTGGGCAACCGTGAAACCCTTCGCCTTGCGCGAGGAGCCCTGCCGCGCGAGCTCATCGTCGATCTCTTTCATGTCCTCCACGATCTGGTCCGGAGCCGAGGTGGGACGCGCGATCCAGCCATCCCATCGGCAGATGCGCTGAAGCACCTTGGGGTCCATCGTCGGCCGGTCGGGTGAGGCCTCGTGCGCGAGCTGGCGGCCCCCGGCAACCCAGACCGGCGGCACCTGCGCCAGCGGCTCGACTGTGATGTTCGAAAACTGATGGAATGTGCCCGCATAGGTCTGGTCGGGTGCCTTGAGCACCTGCATCGACGCGTCCAGAACCTCGTCGGTCCGGCGCCCACGCTGCTGACTGGTCCCGCCAGTCGCCTCGAACTCAGGTGGATACCAACCCGTCCCCACGCCATAGATGAATCGTCCGGCCGAGAGATGCTGCAGGGTGGCGATTTCCTTCGCCAGCACCACCGGGTTGTGAGTCGGCAGGACCAGGATCGAGGTCCCGAGCGCGATGCGACTCGTCACAGCGGCCGCAAATGACAGCGTGACCATCGGCTCGGTCCAGCTCACCCTGTAGAAGCGCTGCGCGGTCAGGAGATGGTCGGTCGCGAAAAGCGAATCGAACCCCAGCTCTTCGGCATGGGCGGCAAAACGCCGGATCTGATCGCCATGCCGATCCTGTTCACCCGGCAGCAAATACGTCGGTAAGAAGACGCCTAGCTTCAAATCCTCACGCTCCTGACAGCACTCGCGGATGAGACCGCATTATGTTGACGACATTTGGCTGAGACCGTCCGCCTGCCTCGCGCCGACGGGACCGCTTACGACTACACGCCCGCGGCAGAGTTTCGTTATGCGGCGAATGGCACCGCGCCGCGCTCGCGGATTGCTTACGCGGCCACCCACGTCGTCGCCGATGCGCTCGGCGGTATCGATTGGGAGCCTACGCTTGCCTTCCGCCGCCACATCTGGGGTTACGGGCTCGGGGTCGCGGAGGCCATGGACACCGCCCAGCGCGGAATGGGCCTCGACTGGGACGCAAGCAAAGAGCTGATCCGGCTGTCTTTGACGGAGGCGCGAGCCGCCAAGGGCAGGATTGTCTGCGGCGCCAACACTGATCAACTGGCGCCGGGGTCGGCCAGCGACCTGCGAGATGTAGTGGTGGCGTACGAGGAGCAGTGCGAGTTCATCGAGTCGCAGGGCGGCCGGGTCGTCGTGATGGCCAGCCGCGAGCTCGCCAGGCTCGCACGTGGACCCGAACAGTACGCGCTCGTCTACGATCGCGTCCTTTCGCAGCTTCGCCGGCCGGCGATCGTTCACTGGCTGGGCGAGATGTTCGACCCGGCGCTGGCCGGCTACTGGGGCCACGCCGACCTCGATCGAGCCGAGGAAGTCTGCCTCGCCATCATCGCCGCCCATCGAGACAGGGTGGAGGGCGTGAAGATCTCGCTCCTTGACCAGAAGCGAGAAATCGCCATGCGCAAGCGGCTGCCCCCAGGCGTGCACATGTTCACCGGTGACGACTTCGACTACCCG
>DASWGF010000028.1:0-11044 GCA_036393875.1 Candidatus Dormiibacterota bacterium | reverse complement strand
GGGGAGTCGCCACATGGGTGACGTCAGCGTCCAGCGCACTCGGCAGCTCGAGCAGAGCAAGTGGATTGCCTTCCGCATAGTCGAGCACCAGGGTCCGGACTTGAGCTGAGAGGCCTGGAGTGTTCGCCTCGAGCAAGGCCTTCGAGGACTCGCCGTCGAGGCCGCCCAGGCGCAGCTCGGGGATTCCTGTCCCGTCGATGTGGTTGTCGAGTCCGTCCCTGACTCCGAAGGCTATGACGATCGGCTCGGCTTCGATCCGCCGCGCGACAAACGCGAGCGTCACGCAGGACGAAGGATCAAGCCATTGGGCCTCGTCGGCGACGACGAACACCGGCGACCTGGTGGCGGCTTCAGCGATGAGCTCGAGGACCGCCAGCCCGACCATGAATAGGTTCGATGCCACTGAGTCAGTCAGTCCAAAGGCGGAGCTGAGGGCCGCCCGCTGCATGGGTTCCAGACCGCTCATTCCGCCGAGTACAGGACGAAGCAGCTGGTGGAGAGCGGCAAATGGCAGATGCGTTTCTGATTGAGCGCCTGCCGTGGTCAACACCAGCATTCCGCGCTCGCGGGCCCGTGAGGCTGCCTCCGCCAGAAGCGACGACTTGCCGACGCCGGCTTCGCCGCGCACCACGAGTGCGCTCCCGGCCGAGCCGGCGCGATTGATCAGATCCTGGACGAACGCGATCTCGCGCTCGCGCCCAAACAGGCGAGTCGCGGACTTCCCCTGGGCCACCCGGCTGCAAGTCTAGGTCGCCCAGGACATGAACTGCGGCACCCGGTTTTGAACCCGGGTGCCGGCGAAACTACTTCTCGAACCGCTTCACGAATGCGAGCGCGGTGTCGGCCACGTCACGCCAGCCGGCGTCGATGACCAGCGAGTGCCCGCGGTTGGGAAACTCGACGATCTCGGTCACGCCCGGGTTGCGCTTCTGCTTCTGATAGGCAGCCTCAGCTACCGCCAAAGGGACTGTGTGGTCCGCGGCACCTTCGATGATCAGCAGCGGTCCGCGATCGGGGTTCTTCGTATCGACCTTGGCCTCAGTCCAGGGGTTGAGGTTCTCGGCAGCCGCCTGGAAGACGGTCTCGCCTGACCCGGGGACTGCGAACGTTTCGTACAGCTTCTTGGCCTCGTCCTCGCCGACGATGTTGGCGAACGCGTAGCGGAACTGTTCGAAGGTGAGTGGTACCGCCCGGTTGCGGTTGGCCGGGTTGCCGAGCACGGGCGACGCCGCCTTGAGCGCCGAGATCGGTAGCGGCAGCACGCCGCGGAAAGGTGCGGGGTCGATCGCCACTGACACCGCGGAGAGGCCGCGCCCGGCGATGATCTGAGTGATCAGTCCACCAAATGAGTGCCCGATCACAGCAGGCTTCTTCTTCAGCCCGCCGATCACCTCGGCGTAGTGGTTGGCGATCTGTCCGACCGATTTGCGGGCGAACACTTCAGGGTGCGCCTTGGCCTCCTCGACAGTCTCGGGGTCGTCGGGCCATCCCGGCGAGACAGGCGCGTAGCCGGCCTGGTCGAAAAGGGCGGCCCACCGATCCCAGCTGCTCGGGAGGAGCCACAGGCCGTGTACGAAAACGATCGGGGTCCGACCGCCTGCGTTTGCCTTGTCGACCTGCTCGGCGGTATTCCGAGATACCGCATCGGCACCGCTATCCCCTGAGTCTTTGCCGTTTGTGCGTGACGAAATCATGTCAACGCTCCTCGTGTAACAGATGGTTTGCGACCTTGGCAGCCTGGCAGCGCGACCGGCGGTGCATCTTCTGTCAAACGACTGGAGATCCCAACCAGTCAAGCGACAGATGCACCGTGCCCCAGCTTGGCGCATCCTGAGACGCGACATGAACGAAAACATCAGCCTCGGCCGCATCTTCGGCATACACGTTGGTTTCAACTGGAGCCTCCTGGTCGTTGCCGCCTTGATCGCATGGAGTCTCGCCACCGGAATCCTGCCGTCGGCCGCGCCGGGCGAGACTTCCAGCGCTTACTGGACTGCCGGCGTGGTGTCGGCCTTCGTGTTCCTGGCGTCCTTGCTGGCTCACGAGCTCGCGCATTCCGTTGTGGCCGTGCGCCGCGGCGTCAAAGTCGAAGGGATCACGCTCTGGCTGTTTGGCGGCGTTTCGCGCTTCAGCAGCGAAACCAACTCACCCGGTTCGCAAGCCCTGATCACCTTTGTCGGCCCCCTAACCAGCCTGGTCCTGGGCGTTGTGTTCTATCTCGTTGCCGTGGCGGTAGGCGGCGGCGCCCACCCAAGCCTCTTCGCCGTAACCCTGTCGTGGCTGGGCTACATCAACATCTCGCTCGGACTCTTCA
The DNA here is from genome assembly GCA_036393875.1 of Candidatus Dormiibacterota bacterium. Classification (GTDB taxonomy): domain Bacteria; phylum Chloroflexota; class Dormibacteria; order Dormibacterales; family Dormibacteraceae; genus UBA10449. The sequence continues at coordinate 8,730 of DASWGF010000028.1, read as the reverse complement.
ACCTGGTCCCAGCCTTCCCGCTGGATGGTGGCCGGTTGCTGCAGTCGCTCCTCTGGCTCCGCACTGGCGATCGGCTGCGAGCCACCCGAATCGCGGCCCGCATCGGCATGGGCTTCGCCTATCTCTTGATTGCTTACGGGCTGGCCACCTTCGTGTTCGCGGGCAGCCTGATCGGTGGAGTCTGGTCGGTCTTCCTCGGCTGGTTCCTCTTGAGCGCCGCTCGCTCCGAAGAAGTCGGCGGCCTGATTCGACAAGCGCTGTCCGGCTTGACCGTGGCCCAGGTCATGACGCCCAATCCTGTTCAGGCACCCGACGACATCAGTGTTGACGACGCACTCCATGGCTACGTGCTGGCCTCTCGCCACTCGACATTTCCAACCCATGACGCGGCCGGACGGCTCAGCGGACTCCTGACCCTGACAGCGCTCAAGAACGTCGCGCCGGATGCTCGCCCGACGACCCTGATCAAGGAGATCATCTGTCCGCTCGACAAGGTGTCCACAGCCGGGCCGGCCGACCCCGTCACGAAGCTGCTGGGCCTCCCCGAGGGCTGCAGCGAAGGGCGCACGTTGATCATCGATGCCGGGCGGCTGGTGGGGATCATCTCGCCAAGCGACGTCAATCGACTTCTACAGAGGTCGGTGTCGGGTCAGTTGCGAGCGCCGGCTCGCAACCCTTAGTGATCCCTGCACACCTCGCGAGCCTCAGGCGTCACTTCACCGATCTCAGGGATGGTGTGCACGGCGATGCCGTGAGCCGGCGGGACAAAGAAGCCGTATTCGCACGGGAGGTCGACTTCTTGTCGCCGGTCGCACGTCAAGCGCTCAGCGAGGTGAACACGTACTTGCTCCTGGACAAAGGAACGGTCAGCGAAACGGGTCTCGAGCGCTCAGCAGACGGCGGTATGAGTGCAACCTGGCAACTCACCTGGCCTGAGCAACAGGCGGTGCGCGTGCCTCCCATCATGCTTCATGCGTATTTCGGCGCCTCGTTTCACCACCCCCATCTGGGGGGAGGGACAGTAGGCGATTGGCCCCTGAACGTGTTGAGCGTCGAAGACGCGACCGATCAACTCCCGATCCTACGTGTCATCGCGACCGGCGACCTGCACAACCTCGTCTTCCAGGCGGACTACCGGATCATCCCCGCCGTCACCAGACCTTCGACTTAGCCGCCGCGCCTATTAACCCCTCCTCCCCACGCTCGAAACGCCCGACGAATATTGCCATCTGGGTATAATCATCGTATGACAAAGTCCGAGATTGGGCTCATCTTGGCCAAAGCCAGGCGTCGCTCTGGCAAGACCCAGGCTGAGCTCGCCCAAGCTATGGGAACGACGCAACCTGCGATCGCCCGTGCGGAGGCCGGTAACCGCATGCCCACGATCGGTTTGATCGACCGGTGGGCTCGTGCAACCGGAGCCCCGATCTCTCTGCAGCTCGGTCAATCGCGACGAGGAATGCCACCGGCTGCGGCCCGCCGAGCGATGGTGCGATCTGTGCTGGGCTCAGGCCGTTTCAATCCATGGGATAGGAATCCGAGCCGGGTTGAAGCGGAGCTGCTCGAAAAGGCCGGCCTGAGCCGCGAGCACTTTGAGCACGCGAAACGACTTCGTGGCCAAACACGCTAGGCGCGATCAGCAGCGAGCGGAAGCACTCCTACGCCAAATCCCAAAGGCAAGGTCTCGCTTGCGCCAGCGCCTTCTGTTGGCAGCAGCTCTGACCAGGCTGCTGAGCAAAGAGCCAATCGTGGTTGGCGGAACCGCCCAAGAGTACTGGGCGGGAGGCGAGTACCACCCGACCGACCTAGACCTCTGCCCGCGACCCTCTCCAGGCGATCTCAAAGCTCTCGCGGCTGTTGGGCTCCGAAAGAGCGGCCGGCACTGGACACGAGACGATTTGCCGGTCGCGGTTGAGTTTCCAGGATCGGGCGATGACATCGGAAGGACAGTCGTTGTGACAGTCGGTGGCGTTTCGATCCTTATGATCGGTTGCGAGGACTTGTACCTTGACAGGGTCCGTCAAGCCACCGTGTCGTGGCCGCATGAAGACGTTAGTTTCGACAGCGCATTGGAGATCGCACTTACCAACTACGTAACGATGGACTGGGACTACGTCCGCAGCCGGCTCAGGACGACCGTTGCCACGGAGCGCATGGTCGGCACGATGATGGTCGGCGTCAGCCGCCGGGTTCGGTCGCGGGCCCGCGCAGGGGCCGTACGTATCCCGGCCCGGCGACGCTAGACGCCCGGGCGCAAGGCAGCTACGACGTCATAGTTCCCTCCTGTGATGCAGCCTCGTGAGTAGCACTCGGCCGCCCCAACCATCGGACGATGAGGAAGTGTCAGAGGGCGAGCGAGGCCAGCAGGCCTACGGCCTTGGGCGCATCCTTGCGCTCAGCGACGGCGTCTTCGCGTTCTCTCTGACATTGCTCGTGGTTTCGCTGTCCGTCCCCACTGCCACCAGCAACTCCGCGCTGGCTTCGCAATTACTCGACCAGGCGCCGACCTACTTCAGCTACATCATCAGCTTTGTGGCGGTCGCCTCGATCTGGTACGGCCATCACGAGAGCTTTAAATACATTCGGCGCTACGACGGTCGGCTGATCGCGCTGAATTTTGGATCCCTGCTTCTGATCGCGTTCCTCCCCTTTCCGACTGCGGTCCTTGGGCGCAACCAACAGGAGCCGCTGGCCGCGATCCTTTATGCATTGACGCTAGCTCTGAGCAACCTATTCTTCGCTGCAACGTGGTGGCACGCGAGTCATGGACGGCGTCTGGTCAGAAGCGACCTGTCGCCACAAGTCGTGCGGCTCCGTTTCTATCGGACCCTGGGCGGCGCTTTCGTATTTCTCTTATCGATTCCCATCGCGTTGTGGCGACCGATTGCAGCCGAGATCGTCTGGTCCCTGTTTCTGGTGGCCATCTTCGTGCTGTTGCGTGGAGCGCCCCGATTCCAACATAGGCGCGACAGTTAACTCGCCGAGTCGATCGGGGCCGGCGCGAGCCGGCCCCGAATCATCTGGTGTTGGGAATCAGCCTGGCGCCGCCACCTCGTCCGCCTGCGGAGCTCCATTGGCGTCGTCGATCGAGGCCACGAGCCATCCAAGGGCGGGTTGCGCCTTCTGCTGGTCGGTATCGACAGTCAGGGTGAAGCTCGTCGCGCCGCCCGGTCCGAGGGTGGCGAAGTCGCCGCTCGAGACCGAAGGGCTGAAGGGGTTGATCGAAGCCGAGCCTGTGACGTCGGTGAACCCACCCGGCTTCAACGATCGGGCGACCACGCGGTATGTGATGCCCTGCTTCTTCACGGGGCCGACGCCTTCCGCTCGCTGAGATAGGCCGAGGTCACTGGCCAGCGCCGGCAACTCGATGGTCGAGCCGTTCATGGGCGCGTCGGCGAAGAAAGCGTCGACGATCACGTGCGTGCGGGCGTTGATCGTGAAGGAGGCAAACACGCCGTTGATCGAGCCGGTCAGGACGGCGCCGAGGTCCGCCCCGACTATGACGAAGTCGGGCACCCCGTCGCCGTTGGTGTCGATGGGAATGTCGAACTCGTTGACCGATTGATTGGCGGCCTGGCCCCAGGTGTTGATGAGGAACACGAGGCCACGGTCCGCCGCGGTGGATCCCAGAGCTTTCCCGGGAACGACCTGCACTCCGACGTCACGCACATCGTTGGGCCGTCCATTGTCCATCGGTTCGGAGATGCCCCACGTGTACAGGTCGGCGGTGCCTGTGTGGATCCCGGTGTTGGTCAGCGGAAGGGTCGCCGAGATCGTCTTCCCCGGTGCGCCGGTGAAGGTTGAGGAGACGGGGGTGACGTTGCTGAACTCGCCCGGCGCGCCGGCCATGACGTTGGACAGCCCTCGCGGGACGAGCATGAAGGGAACCCGCAGCGTCTGGTGATCGGCGGGATCGCCGGCCGCAGGCGTGGCGACGATGGTGCCACGCACGGTGACGACCCCACCGGGACCGACCGCGAACGTGTCGTCGCTGGGAAGGGCGGCAAAGGCGGCCGCGGACATGGTCAGCGATACCTGGACGTCGGCGCTCGCTCCAGCGGCGATCGAGACGCTGCCAGGCGTGGCGCTGATGGCCGCGCCGCGAAGCGAACCGTTCGAGACCACCGACAGGTTGTAGGTCGCCGTGGTCGTACCGTAGTTGGTGAGGCTGAACGTCTTCTGGGCCGTGCGGTCGCCGGAGCCGGGGACGTAGCCGAAGGCGATCGAATCGAGCGCGTCACTCGTCGTTGCGATCACGGACGAGTTGACCGCGCGCTGCGCCTGGACTACGCCCGTGCCTTCGATGCGCGCGTTGTATCCCGCGGCGATGTGGCCGGCCGTGGGGTCGGCCGTGTTCATGATCGCGGCCTTGATCTGAGCGCCCGTCCAGGTGGGGTGCGCCTGCTTCACGAGCGCGGCTATGCCCGCGGTCATCGGGCAGGCCATAGAGGTGCCAGACATGAATGCGGCCCGGTCGCCCGTGCCCATGCCGGCCGATCCGACGCTGACACCGGGAGCCGAGACATCAGGCTTCGGTGCGGAGTCAGGGCTGCGCGGCCCACCTGACGTGAAGCTCGCCGCGAGCTTGTAGCCAGGGTTGGTCACGCTGGTGGAAGCGAGGGACACCGTGCCGCCATCGGCGGCGAGCAGCGCTGCCTTGTCGGCGGCGAGGTTGCGCACCCCGAGAAACGGAATCGTGACGTTGTGCTGCTCACCCGTGTCCGGGTTTTGCGTGATCGGCCCTTCGAAGGGCGGAAAGCCTGCGGAGTTGTTGATCATCACGACGGCTGCGTCGCCTGCCTCGTCGCCGAACACGGCTCGGGCCACGCGCGCGCACGTACCTCGCGTCGTGACCACTACCATTCCGGCCGTTCCCGCGTATTCGGCCTTGCTGCAGCCGAGCGACACAGATCCATCAGCGTTCCGCAGCACCTTGACCTTGAACGTGCCGCTCGGAAGGGGTGCGCCGTTGGCGTCGATCGCCTGCACCGGGCTCTGTGCGACACCGCCGGAGCTGGTCAGATTGAGAATCGCACCGGGCAGAGTGGGCGTGCTGCCGTCGACCGCCGCCACCGAAAGCACCCCGTTGGCCGCGCTCGGCGAGCCGACGACGTAGGCGTTCTGGCCCGCGTTGCCTGCCGAGGCGACGACCGCGATGCCGTCATCGAACGCGTTCTGCGCCGCGACCGAGGTCGGGTCGGTGGTGCCGCCGAGGTCTGAGCCCAGCGACATGCTGATGACGTTGACACCGTCGCTCACAGCGCGGTTGATCGCCAGCGCCACGACCTGGCTCGAGCCGGCGCAGCCGAACACCCTGTACGCGAAAAGGTCGGCTTGCGGCGCCACGCCGGGACCGACGTTCCAGGAGTGGGACGCGATGGTCGAAGCGTTGTAGAGACCGCTGAACGTCGACCCGTTGCTCAACACGCCGAAGCCGGCCAGAGATCCCGCGGTGTGGCTGCCGTGGCCGTTGCAGTCGAGAGGATTGGGATCGGGCACCGGCACAGAACTGGGTTTCTGCGCGTTATAAGCGTCACCCGCGAAATCGAACCCGCCTTTGACCTTCGGGGCTGCCGGCCCGAACAAGGCGGGGTTGGCCGGAGCGGTGCTCGTGGCTTTCGCCGCGCTCCATGCGCCGACCGTGCCGGGACCTCCAAAGTCGGCGTGCGTGTAGTCGATGCCCGTGTCGATGATGCCGACCTTGATTCCAGCGCCCGTCAGGCCGAAGCTCTGCCAGGCCTGAGGTGCGCCGACGAACGGAACTCCGTTCACGTTCGAGGGCTCGAACGTCTGCACCGAGTGGATCGCGATGACGCCCGGGAGGCTCGCCAGCTCGACGACGTTGCTCTCCGGAACGGTCACCTGGATGCCGTTGTAGGCGTCCTGCATCTGGCCGACCACCTGGGCATTCGCCCTTCCGAGCTGTCCGTGCAGCTGGTCCTGCTGCGCAGCGAGCTGCTCCCGGACCGCCTGCTTGTCTCCGTCGCTCAGCTTGCGGCCGTGGCGCTGAGCGTCCGCGTCCTGCACCGCGACCGGCGAGCCGGAGAGCTCGAGCACGACGGTCACGAGCTGCGTGCTCAGCGCCGCGGGCACGAACTCCGTATGCTGCCCTGTTGACTCGAAAACGCTCGGGTCGATCTTGGCGAACCTGGGCACGGCTGCCGAACCGTCATCGCCGGCGGCGACCACACCGCCGAACGTCGAGATCAGGCTGAAACCAGCGCCGAGGGCTACGGCCCAATGCAAACGAAGTCGTGTCTTGCCCATCCCTAACCACTCCCAGCAACACGCGCCTCTACCCACGCCCCATTCGTGAGACTGAATAATGTGGGGACGGTTTGATCTGAAAGTCAAGCAGCGAGATCAGTCGGCGGCCTACGTTCGACTGAGCTACCAACCCTTCCGACCGCGACCCTAGTCCTTGTGGACCGGGCTTGCCTCGGATCCGGTCCGGGCCGGCGCCGGCCGTAAGCTGCCGGCGAGCATCGCGATCCCGATCGCGCCCGCCAACGGGATCAGCATCGCGACGCGCAGGCTGAAGCGGTCGGCGGCGTTGCCGATGAGCGCGGGGCCGACGATAGAGCCCGCGTAGCCGGACGTCATGACCACGGCCAGCGCCGTACCGCTGGCGCCGAGGTTGGCACCGGCGGCGAACGCTAGCGGCAGGATGACGGCCGTCCCGATGCCGACCAGGGCAAACCCGGTCGCGGCGCCGGCCAGCGCCGGGTAGGCGATCGCGAGGGCCAGCCCGCATGCCGCGACCACGGCGCCCAACCGCGCGACCACGACCGGGCTCGTCCGTGCGGTCAGGAGGTCGGCGCGAAACCGCGTCAGCATCGCGGCGAGCGAGAAGGCTGCATATCCAGCAGCCGCGATCCCGGCGTTGACGTGGCTCAGGTCGCGCAGATAGAGCGTGCTCCAGTCGGCGCTGCCGCCCTCCACAATGAATCCGCTGAAGGCCATGGCGGCGACCGCGACCACGGCGCCGCGGAGCCACAACCGCGGCGCGCCTGCCGGCGGCGCACCAGCGGCGCCCGAATGTGTATCCGGCAACTCGCGAAGGAACCACGCCGTCGCTGCGGCCACGATCACCCCGGCCGCGGCGAACTGCGCCAGGGGCGCGATGCCGAAGTACGCTGCCACGCCTGCGACGACCGAGCCGATGATCGCGCCCAGGCTCCAGAAGCCGTGGAAGCCGTTGATCAACGGCTTCGCAGCAAGGCGCTCGAGCTCCGCCCCCTGCGCGTTCTCGAGCACGTCGAGGAGGCCCGAGCAGACGCCGATCAGCAAGAACCCGCCCATCAGCTCGGCCAGATTGCCGGCCAGGCCCGGCGTGACCAGGGCGACGCAAAGGGCGGGCGTGCCGGCGCGGACGAAAGACCTGGCGCCGCGAGCCAGGACGAATCGCGCCACCGTCGCGCCGGCGACCGCACCGATTGCGAAGAAGACGAGCGCATACCCGAGCTGGGCGTCCGTCAGGTGCAGGTGGTCTCTGAGCGCCGGAAGCCTCGGCACGACGCTGCCACCCACGATCCCGAAGGCGAGGAAGGCGACCGACACGGCCCTCCGCTCCCGCCCGATCAAGCGATCGGTGTCCAGAAGCGACTAACGTCCATCCAATTGGGCAGGCTAACCGATGAGTTTTCTACCCGGGGGCAGTCGATACTCATATGAAGGCGCACACGCTTGTAACCACGGAGGCCGACATCGTCTATGACGTCCACGGCCCGCTGCCCACCGCTGACGGACGCCCACCGCTGTTCATGATCGGCCAGCCCATGGCCGCCAGCGGCTTCAGTACGTTGGCGTCGCACTTCCCCGATCGCACCGTGATCACCTATGACCCGCGCGGCCTCGGCCGCAGCAGCCGCAAGGACGGCCAGGTCACCAACGCACCGACCGTTCAGGCACACGATGTGCACGCCGTCATCGAGGCTCTCGGCGCCGGACCTGTCGAGATGTTCGCGAGCAGTGGCGGCGCGGTGACTGCGCTCGCGCTAGTGGCGGCATACCCCAACGACGTGACCTGCCTGGTGGCACACGAGCCCCCTCTGATACCGGTGCTTCCGGACGCGCAGGCTGCCGAGCGCGCTCGGACCGGCGTTCGGGCCGCGTATGAGGCCAACGGGTCGGGCGCCGGAATGGCGGCCTTCATCGCCATGACTTCGTGGCGGGGAGAGTTCACTGACGACTACTTCGCCCAGCCCGCGCCGGAGCCCGCCAAGTACGGGATGACGACCGAGGACGACGGCTCGCGTGACGACCCCCTGCTGTCCGACCGATCCTGGGCAGTCAGCAGCTATCGCCCCGACGTCGACGCACTGGCCGTGGCGCCCACACGCATCGTGATCGCCGTGGGCGAGGAGTCCACGGGCACAATCACCGGAAGGACGTCGGTGGCGACCGCCGAACTACTTGGTCAGCGAGCGACCGTGTTCCCCAGCCATCACGGCGGCTTCTTGGGCGGCGAGTCCGGATACCCCGGCCAACCCGAGGCTTTCGCCCAGAAACTGCGCGACGTCCTGAACAAGGACAACTGACGCGGTGAGCTTCGCGGGTCAAGGGCGACCCCTTCGGTACTCCATCAACGTCACATTGGACGGGTGCTGCGATCATCGTGAAGGGTTCGCGGACGAAGACTTGCATCGTCACGCGGTCGAGAACCTCAACCAGGCCGATGCCCTTCTCTTTGGCCGGGTGACTTACGAAATGATGGAATCAGCGTGGCGG
>DASWGF010000027.1:0-18997 GCA_036393875.1 Candidatus Dormiibacterota bacterium | reverse complement strand
CGACGCCGGCAAGGACATGTTCACGGCCGCCCGCCGGATGGCCGACCCCGGCCAGGTGGCCGGCATGCGCCCCGGCCTCCCGCTCTATATCGCCGCGGGCGAGTCGGACCCGGTCAACGCCAACCTCGCCCTGCTGAACGTCCTCGTCGACCGCTACCGCGCCGCCGGCCTCACCGACGTCACCGTGCGCACGTACCCCGGCGCGCGGCACGAGATCCTCAACGAGACGAACCGCGACGAGGTGGTGGCCAGCATTCTCGACTGGCTCGACCAGGTACTCAGCAAGTCATGACCGCGCGCACTCGCGACCAAAGCCGGATCAGGCGAGGCTGCCCAGAGAACCGCTGGTCCGCCCAGCCCTGAGGAGGTGCCCGGCGATGAGCATCCCGCTTCCTGACCAGCCCTCAGGAGGCCGCAGCCAGTTCCCGCCGATCGGCGACTACGGGTTCCTCTCGGACTGCGAGACGACCGCGCTGGTCGCACCCGACGGTGGCATCGAGTGGCTGTGCCTGCCTCGCATGGATTCCCCCAGCGTGTTCGGGGCGATTCTCGACCGCGACGCCGGCTCGTTCCGCATCAACCCGGCCGGCGTCGAGGTGCCGGCCGCCCGGCGCTACATCCCGGGGACGATGGTCCTCGAGACGACCTGGTGGATACCGGGCGGCTGGCTGGTGGTCACCGACGCACTGCTGATGGGGCCCTGGCACCACGACCACGAGCGCTCGGGCACCCACCGGCGGGCACCCACCGACTACGAGGCCGACCGCGTGCTGCTGCGCCTGATCCGCTGCGTCAACGGGCAGGTGCAGGTGCGCATGGACTGCAACCCTGTGTTCGACTACGGCCGGCACCCGGCGCAGTGGCAGTACGCCGGCGAGGGCTACCACGAGGCGGTCGCCGGCGCCGCGGGCGCCGAGCGCTCGTTGCGGCTGATCACCGATCTGAACGTCGGGTTCGAAGGACCGCTCGCCACCGCGCGCACGCTGCTCAAGGAGGGGCAGACCCGCTTTGTCGCGCTGTGGTGGAGCGAGCACGCGCCACCGCGTACCCTCGAGGAGGCCGCCGCCCGACTCACCTGGACCGCCCACCACTGGCAGCACTGGCTGGACCGCGGCCGGTTTCCCGATCATCCGTGGCGGAGCTTCCTGCAGCGCAGCGCGCTCACCCTGAAGGGGTTGACGTTCGCGCCCACCGGGGCGGTCGTGGCGGCCGCGACGACGTCGCTGCCGGAGACCCCCGGCGGGGTGCGGAACTGGGACTACCGCTATACCTGGATCCGCGACACCGCTGCGACGCTGTGGGCGCTGTACGCGCTCGGCTTCGACTGGGAAGCCAACGACTTCTTCCACTTCGTCGCCGATGTGGCCGAGGCGGAGGGCGGCCACCTGCAGATCATGTACGGCGTGGACGGCGAGCGGGCGCTGCAGGAGTCGACGCTGGATCACCTGTCCGGGTACGACGACGCGCGGCCGGTCCGCATCGGCAACGCCGCGTACACCCAGCGCCAGCACGACGTGTGGGGCGGCGTGGTCGGCGCGATCGACCTGTATACCCGCGCACACGAACGGGTCGACGACCGGCTCTGGGCCATCGTCCAGACCCAGGTGCAGCGGGCCCTCGAACACTGGCGGGAGCCCGATCAAGGCATCTGGGAGGTCCGCTCGGAACCTCAGCACTTCACCTTTTCCAAGGTGGCCTGCTGGGTGGCTGCCGACGCCGGGGCGCGGCTCGCCGAGGGCCGGGGCGAGAAGAAGCTGGCCGCGCAATGGCGTACCGCGGCCGAGGAGATCCGCGCCGACGTGCTCGCCCGCGCCGTCGACGAGCGAGGCGTCTTCACCCAGCGCTACGGCGGCAAGGCGCTCGACGCGTCGGTGCTGCTGATCCCTCTTCTCCGCTTCCTCCCCCCCGACGACCAGCGGGTGCGCAACACCGTGCTCGCGATCGCCGACCAGCTGACCGAGGACGAGCTGGTACTGCGGTATCGGGTGGACGAGACCGAGGACGGGCTGACCGGCGAGGAGGGCACGTTCACGATCTGCTCGTTCTGGCTGGTCTCTGCGCTGGTACAGATCGGTGAGCTGGCCAGGGCCCGAGCGCTGTGCGAGAAGCTGCTGTCGTACGCCAGCCCGCTGCAGCTCTACGCCGAGGAGATCGACCCGCGCAGCGGCCGCCACCTCGGCAACTTCCCGCAGGCCTTCTCACACCTGGCCTTGATCAACGCGGTGATGCACGTGATCCGCGCCGAGAGCGGCGCGACCAATCGGTTCGAGGGCCCCCTGACCGTCCAGGACTGAGGCCCGAGGCTGTATATACACCGAACAAGATGTATATACTGTTCAGGCATGAGCAAGCATCTGGTCGACATTGACGACGAAGCTTTGGGGGCGGCCAGAGCCCAACTTGGTACCGAGACCATCAAGGAGACGGTCAACGAAGCCTTGCGTCGTGTAAGCAGCGGACGGAAAAAGCGAGTCGCCCGCGCCATCGATGTTCTCATCCGCGCCAAGCTCGAGGACCGCGACCGCGCATGGCGCTGACCCACTTGGTCGACACCAGCGTCCTCACTCGCCTCGCTGAGCCATCAGTCCGGGCTGCGCTCGAACCTTTGGCATCAATTGGGAGCGTCGGTCGTTCCGGTATTTCCGACCTCGAGATCGGCTATTCGGCTCGAAACGCCCGTGAATGGGATGCTTTACATGAGGCACTGACCGCCTTCGAATTGGTCGAGACTGAGGGACGGCACGTGGAGCGAGCGCGCCAGGTGCAGCGAATGCTGGCTGGGCGCAGCCAGCAGGGACGGAAGGTGCCCGATCTGTTGGTTGCGGCGACAGCCGAGGATGCCGGCCTGGTCGTTCTGCACTATGACGCCGACTTCGATCGTATCGCTGCTGTCACGGGCCAGAAGTGCGAATGGGTGGTCGCACCGGGCACGATCAACTAACGCGAATTCACCTCCCCCGCCGCGCCACCCTAAGTTCTAATGACAGGGTGAAGCGCATACGGAGAGTGCTATCGAACTTGTCGGCCTGGATCTACATCAAGGGGCACCCTTGGGCCTGGATCCTTTTATTGCTAGTCATAGCCACATTGGTTTTCGTGGCTGCAGCCGTGGTCCAGGACTGCCAACAGAGAGGCGAGCCCGCCTACCGGTGCGGGCTCGGGAGTCCTTAGAGCAGTGACTGCGATGAGGTCGGCATGATTCACCTCCCTGCCACGGCGCGAGCGGCGCGCTAAAGCTCACTCACGATACGGTCGGGGTCGGGCTTCAGGAACACCGCCCCGAGAGGAGGCAGGGTCAGATTCAAGCTGTGCAGGTGCCCGTGGCGTCCGATCGGCGCCGCGTCGACCGCGCCCAGGTTGCCCTGCCCGCTGCCGCCATAGATCGGCGCGTCGCTGTTCAGCAGCTCGAGCCACCGTCCCGGCAGAGGCGCCCCGACCTGGTAGTTGTACCTCGGCACCGGCGTGAAGTTGAACACCGCCATGAGCAGCTCGTCCTTGGTGCTCCGGCGCAGGAAGCTGATCACACTCTGCTCGGAGTCGCTGGCATCGATCCAGGCGAAGCCGGCCGGGTCGAAATCGAGCTCGTGCATGGGCTTCTCCTCGCGGAGGACGCGGTTCAGGTCGCCGGTCCACCGGCTCAGGCCGTCGTGCAACGTCTCGTCCACGAGGTGCCAGTCGAGGCTCGTCTCATGGTTCCACTCGCTCCACTGCCCGAACTCGATGCCCATGAACAGGAGCTTCTTGCCCGGCAGGGCGTACATATAGGCCAGCAGCAGCCGCATGTTGGCGAACTTCTGCCAGTCGTCGCCCGGCATTTTCGACAGCAGCGAGCCCTTCCCGTGCACGACCTCGTCGTGCGAGAGCGGGAGCATGTAGTTCTCGGTGAATGCGTAGAGCATTCGGAACGTGAGCTGGTTGTGATCGAAGCGGCGGTGGACCGGATCCTTCGACATGTACGCCAGCGTGTCGTGCATCCAGCCCATGTCCCACTTCATTCCGAAGCCGAGCCCACCCAGGTATGTCGGTCGTGAGACCAGCGGCCAGGCAGTCGACTCCTCCGCGATCGTCTGCACGTCCGGGTGCTCCTTGTAGACCTCGATGTTGAATCGGCGCAGAAAGTCCACCGCCTCCAGGTTCTCCCGGCCGCCGAACTTGTTCGGAAGCCACTGCCCCGGCTTGCGCGAGTAGTCGAGATACAGCATCGACGCGACCGCATCGACACGCAAACCGTCGGCGTGATAGTGGTTGAGCCAGTACAGCGCACTGCTCAGCAGGAATCCACGCACCTCGTTGCGGCCGTAGTTGAAGATCGAGCTGCCCCAATCGGGATGCACGCCGAGGCGCGGGTCGGCGTGCTCGTAGAGGTGGGTGCCGTCGAACAGCTGCAGCCCAAACTCGTCGGACGGGAAGTGGGACGGCACCCAGTCGAGGATCACCCCGATGCCGTGTTGATGGAGGTGATCGACCAGGAACATGAAGTCCTGCGGCGAGCCGTAGCGGCTGGTGGGCGCGAAGTAGCCGGTGGACTGGTAGCCCCATGATCCGTAGAAGGGGTGCTCCATTACGGGCATGAACTCGACGTGAGTGAAGCCCAATCGGTGAGCGTAGTCAGCCAGGCGAGGGGCGAGCTCGCGGTAGGTAAGCCAGCGGTCGCCCTCCTCGGGCACGCGCATCCACGAGCCCAGGTGAACCTCGTAGACCGACCACGGCGCCGACCGGCTGTTGGCGCGGGAGCGACTTGACATCCAGTCGGCATCGCCCCAGTCGTAGCTCAAGTCCCAGACGATCGAGGCCTGGCGGGGCGGCTGCTCGGCGTAGACCGCGAAAGGATCGGCCTTGTCCGCGCCGGTGCGGGTGACGCGCGAATGGACGTGGTACTTGTAGAGCGCCCCGTGCTCGACCCCTTCGATGAAGCCCTCCCAGATCCCCGACTGCTCGCGCGGAACGAGCTTGTTCTCGTCCCGATTCCAGCCGTTGAAATCGCCGATCACGCTCACCCAGTCCGCGTTGGGTGCCCAGACCGCGAACGAGGCGCCTTTGGGATCCTCGGACAGGTGTGCGCCCAGCTTCTCGTACAGGTGGCTGTGCGTGCCTTCGTTGAAAAGGTGGAGATCGAACGGGGTGAGCAGCGAAGGCGCGATCATGCGGGTTGGACCACCTCGAGAATCCCGCGAAGCGGGATTCTCACCCAGTCCGGCCTGCTGTTGAGCTCATAACGCAGCTCGTACAGAGCCTTCTCCAGCAGCATCGTCGACAGCTGGAGGTCGAGGTCCTCTGCCGTCTGGGGCACGAACGAGGCGTTGCCGGCGGTGGTCAGGTAGCTGTGCAGAAACGCAGCCGACACGGAGTCGACCCAGAAATGCGCCCACGCTTCCAGACGGGGGCCAGACTCGGGCACGAAGTTCCCGGAGCGGAGCGCGGCCTGGCTCGCATAGTCGAACGAACGCAGCATGCCGGCCACGTCGCGGAGCGCGAGGCGCTTCAGTCGGCGCTCATACAAGGTGCGTGTCGGCTCGCCCTCGAAGTCGATGATCACGAAATCGTGTCCGGTGTACAGCACCTGGCCGAGGTGATAATCGCCGTGCACGCGGATCCTGGTCGTCGTCAGGCGGCGCGCGAGAAACGCCCGCAACGCCTGAGTGATGCGCGGCTCCAGCTCGAGCACTCGTTTGGCCTCGTCCTTGGCGTCCTCGGGCAAGCGGTTGAGCTGGCTGCGCAGGAGCTCCAGCGAGCGCATCGCCACGGCATTGAGGGATTGGTAGATCGAGCGCTGGTCCTGGGGCGAGATGCGCTCGGGCGCAAAGGCTGGGTCGGCGGGGTCGGAGGCCAGCGCCATGTGCAGCTCGGCTGTGCGACGGCCGAGCAGGCGAGCGGATTCCAGGTAGGCGCCGATCGTCCGGGTCGCTACCTCGGGCATCTCCATCGAGCTCGCTTGCAGCAGGGTCTTGACCCGCGCGGGAGGCTCTCCGCTCGCCGGCACCTCCATCGGCTTGAGGTAGTGGTCGAGTGTGGTCAGCGTGTACTGCCAGGCGTCGCCCTGGTTGGGCACGTAACCCTGCAAGACCGCCAGCGCCACCGGCTCGCCATTGTCGCGCCTGAATTCGAGGCTCCCTGCCAGGGGCGCGATCTGGCTGAAGCTGGTCTTCTCGGTGAGGAAGCGCCCGACCTCGAGCTCCGGGTTGACCCCGTCCTCGAGGCGGCGGAAGACCTTGAGGATGAGCCGCTCGCCGAACACGACCGAGTTATTGCTCTGCTCAGCCACCGACAGCGCCGCCTCGAGCCTGATCGTCTCCGGCCCGCGCAGCCGCGCGAATGCGCGGGTGGTGGATCCGACCAGCGTCCCGGTTTCGTTCGCGGCGCGCCGGCGCTTGGCGATGATGTTCAGCAGGCCTTCGGCGAAACCCGGCGGCCCGAGCGCGTCGTACAGCAGTCCGCGCTGCTCTTCATCAGTCGTGCGCAGCCAGGCGACGGCGGCGTGCGGCCAGCGTTCGATGATCTGTGGGGCTTCGGCCGAGTGGGCGTAGGCCACCGGCAGCAGGTAGGTCTCAGGGTCGCCCTCGGCATATGCCACGAGGACCGACAGCAAGTAGGCGCTCCGATCCGGGCCCGGCACCTCGATCGCATCGGCGATCGACATGGACTTCAGGCGGCGCGCCTTGCCCGCAAACCAGCGTCGCTGCCTGATGTACGGCAGGAGGACTGATTCCAGACGTTCCTTGGTCGGGGCGACCAGGACTCGATCCCAGGTACCAGCCACCTTGATCTCGGGCAGGACGGCGGCCGCAATGCTCCCGTCACCTGAAACCAGCGCTGCCGGTCGCGGCTGGAGCGAGAACCAGAAAAACGAATGAGGTCCAAGCGTGAGGAAGTAAGGCGCCTCGCCGATCGCGGGCAGGTCCGTGGCGCCGAACAGCTCGACCGGCACCATGCCTTTCCATTTGCTGAGGTCGAGCTCCACCACCTGCAGGAACCTTGACAGGTTGGCGATGCACAGGATCTGCTCCGACTCGTAGCGGCGGACGAAAGCCAGCACCTTGCGGTTCTCGGGCCGAAGCAGCTCGAGCGTGCCGCGGCCGAAAGCGCGATGGCGCTTCCGGAGTGCGATCAGCCGCTTCATCCACGACAGCAGCGAATGCGGGTTCTGCGCCTGGGCCTCGACGTTGACGCTCTCGTAGTGATACTCGGGGTCGGTCACGACCGGCAGGTAGAGCCGCTGCCGGTTGGCGCGCGAGAAGCCGGCGTTGCGGTCGGCGCTCCACTGCATGGGCGTACGCACGCCGTTCCGATCGCCGAGGAAGATGTTGTCGCCCATCCCGATCTCGTCGCCGTAGTAGAGGACCGGCGTCCCCGGAAGCGAGAACAGCAAGCCGTTCATGAGCTCGATGCGCCGGCGGTCGTTGCCGAGCAGCGGCGCGAGGCGGCGGCGGATGCCGAGGTTGATGCGCGCCAGGCGGTCCTGGGTGTACGCGCGATACATGTAGTCGCGTTCTTCGTCGGTGACCATCTCGAGCGTCAGCTCGTCGTGGTTGCGGAGGAACAGCGCCCACTGGGAGTTGTCCGGGATCGACGGCGTCTGGGCCAGGATGTCGACGATCGGAAAGCGGTCCTCCATGCGGATCGACATGAACAGACGCGGCATCAGCGGGAAGTGGAATGCCATGTGGCACTCGTCGCCTTCGCCGAAGTAGGTGACTGCGTCCTCGGGCCACTGGTTGGCTTCGGCTAGCAGCATGCGGTTGGAGTAATTGCCGTCGACGTGGTGCCGCATCTCCTTGAGGAACTGGTGCGTCTCGGGCAGGTTCTCGCCGTTGGTGCCTTCACGCTCGTAGAGATATGGGATGGCGTCGAGCCGCACGCCGTCGACGCCGGCATCGAGCCAGAAGTCCAGGGCCTTCAGCACCGACTCCTTGACCTTCGGGTTATCGAAGTTGAGGTCCGGCTGATGCGAGTAGAACCGGTGCCAGTAGTACGCGCCCGCGACGTGGTCCCACGTCCAGTTGGAGACCTCGAAGTCCTTGAAGATGATCCGCGCATCCTGATAGCGCTGGTTGGTGTCGCTCCACACATAAAACTCGCGCGCCGCGGTGCCCGGGCGGGCCCGCCGCGCCCGCTGGAACCACGGATGCTGGTCCGACGTGTGGTTGCAGACGAGCTCGTTGATGACCCTGATGCCTCGCCGGTGCGCGTCCTTGATGAACTGATGCAGGTCGGCCACGCTGCCATACATCGGGTTGACGTCGGTGTAGTCGGCGATGTCGTAGCCGTCGTCGCGCATCGGGGACGGGTAGAACGGCAACAGCCAGATGGCGCTCACACCGAGGTCCTGCAGGTATGGCAGCTTCTCGAGCAAGCCTCGGAAGTCGCCGCTGCCGTCGCCGTCGCTGTCCATGAACGCGCGCACATGGAGCTCGTAGATGAGCGCGTCCTTGTACCAGAGCGGGTCGTCGTCGAGAGTGAACGTCTCGTGTTTGCGACGCCGGACCGACGGCTGAATCACAGGAAATACTCGAAGTCGCGTTCGCTGCGGATGCGCCGGCGAAAACGGAAGATCTGCGCGGGCGTCGACTGCGGATTCAGCTCGATGTAGTTGCGAGGCCCGTTCCAGATATAGCGCGCCCCACTGAGAAGCTCGTGCGCCTGGTAGCTGCGGTCTCGCTCGATGCCCAGGGCCTCGAGCGGGAGCGTCACCATTCCCGTTTGGGTGTGGTGAGGGTCGACGTTCACGACTGTGAGCACGACATCGGCCAGGTCATCGGTGCTCTTCGTGTACGCGATGATCTGGTCGTTCTCGGTGGCGTGGAACATGAGACCGTCGTCGCTCTGCAGCGCCGGGTTCTGTCGCCGCACAGCGTTCACCAATGTGATCAGCTCGCGAAGGCTGTCCGGGCGGTCGCGCTGCCAGCTGCGGAGCTGGTACTTCTCCGAGTCGAGGTACTCCTCTGAACCGGGCTCTTTGGCACGGTTCTCGCACAGCTCGAAAGCAGGCCCGTAGATCCCGTAGCTCCCTCCGAGCGTCGAGGCCAGGACGAAGCGGGCCGCGAAAGCCGGTCGCCCGCCGGTCTGCAAGTACTCGGTGAGGATGTCGGGAGTGTTCGGCCACAGGTTCGGCCGCAGGAACTCTCGGATCGGCGCCGAGCGCAGCTCGTTGAAGTACTGGCTCAGCTCGGATCTCGTGTTGCGCCACGCGAAGTACGTGTACGACTGGCTGAAGCCGACTTTCGCGAGCCTGTACATCAACTTGGGGCGCGTGAATGCTTCGGACAGAAAGATCACGTCGGCGTGCTCGCGCCTGACCTCGCTGATGAGCCACTCCCAGAACGGGAATGGCTTGGTGTGCGGGTTGTCGACGCGGAAGATCCGCACGCCCTGTTCGATCCAGAAGACCACGATCGAGAGCAGCTCCGCCCACAGCTCGGGCCAGGCCTCGCAGTCGAAGTCGAACGGATAGATGTCCTCGTATTTTTTAGGTGGGTTCTCGGCGTACTGGATCGAGCCGTCGGGGCGATGCCGGAACCACTCCGGGTGCTCGCGCGTGTAGGGGTGGTCGGGCGAACACTGAAACGCGAGGTCGAGCGCGATCGTGAGGCCGGCGGTCCCGGCCGCGCTCATGAGGTGCTTGAAATCGTCGAGCGTGCCCAGTTGCGGATGGATGGCTTTGTGGCCGCCCTCCTCCGACCCGATCGCCCACGGGCTCCCCGGCTCGTCCGGCTTGGCGTGCGCGCTGTTGTTGGCGCCTTTGCGGTTGGTGCGGCCGATAGGGTGGATGGGCGGGAAGTAGAGGACGTCGAAGCCCATACCGGAGATGTACGGCAGCCATTCCTCGACGTCGCGAAACGTGCCATGCCGGCCCTGCTTGCCGGCCGACCTGGGGAACATCTCGTACCACGCGCCATATCGAGCCCGCTGCGGTTCCACTGTGACTTCGACCTGCCGCCCGTATGTGACGGACAGGCTGCGGTCGGCATGCCGTTCCATAAGTACGGCCAGGTCAGACCCCAGGGCTGCGGTGGCGGCGGCCTTGCCCTTGCGGAGCTGCGCTGTATAGGCCATGAGCTTCTCGGAGTCAGGTCCTGTCGCCCGAGCGGCAGTGCCCTCGACGAGGCGCGCCGCCACCTCCAGCTCCTGGTCCACGTCCTGTCCGGCCTCGACGCGTTTGGCGAACTGGCGGCTCCAGGTCTCGAAGGGGTCGACCCAGGCCTCGATCGTGAAGCGGTACCGTCCCAGCTCGGTGACCGCGAACTCGGCCCGCCAGCGGTCGTTGCCCAGCGGGACCATCGGCACCTCGGTCCAGTCCGTTTGGCCGTCGTGCCGGTGCCTGATGACGCAAGCGAGCGCGTCCTGGCCGTCGGCCACGATGTCCGCCTCGACGGCCACCTTCTCGCCCACGGATCGCCTGGCCGGAAACCGCCCGGCGTCGATTTCGGGCGAGACCGCCTCGATGGCGACCCGTCTCCGGCCATCGACGTTCGGCTTGGGGAGGCTGGACGGCTGAGCCGGGGGCGGCGTTCGTTTCAGCGGAGCGCGAGCCACGGCTAAATCGTGCCATGCCTGCTCCCGGTCATGTGTTCTGATATCGCTGGTGGGGATGCTGCGCTCGATCGACCCGGCCACCGGCCAGGAGCTGGCGAACTTCCCCGAGCTCGACGCCGCCGGCATCGAGGCCGCCGTCGCCCGCGCCTGGGGCTCGCGGCACGCCTGGCGCGACGTCGGAGTCGACATGCGAGCGGCCCTGCTGCGCTCGGTCGCGGGAGTCCTGAGGGCCGATAAGGCCCGCTACGCCGCGCTCGCCACAGCGGAGATGGGCAAGCCGATCGTCGAGGCAGAGGGCGAGGTCGAGAAGTGCGCGTGGACTGCGGGCTGGATCGCGGACAACGCCGCGCGCCTGCTGGCCGACGAGCCCGTGGAGAGCACGGCGGCCCTCAGCTACGTCAGGTTCCAGCCGCTCGGGGTGATCCTGGCGGTCATGCCGTGGAACTTCCCGTTCTGGCAGGCGTTCCGCGCCGGGCTGCCCGCGCTTGCCGCCGGGAACGTGATGCTGCTCAAACACTCATCCAACGTGCCGCAGTGCGCGATCGCCATCGAGGATGTTTTCCGCGAGGCCGGGGTGCCCCACGGTGTTTTTCAGACGCTGCTCGTCGGCTCCGGCGCGGTGGACCAGATCATCGGGGACCACCGGGTCGCCGGCGTGACGCTCACCGGGTCCGAGGGCGCCGGCTCGCGGGTCGCGGCAACGGCCGGCAAGATGATCAAGAAGTCGGTGCTCGAGCTGGGCGGCTCGGATCCTTTCATCGTCCTGGCTGACGCCGACCTCGAGACTGCGGCGGCGGTCGCCTGTCGCGCCCGCAACCAGAACAACGGCCAGAGCTGCATCGCGGCCAAACGGTTCATCGTGGTGGAGTCGGTCGCGGATGAGTTCGAGGCGCTCTTTGCACATAAGGTGGGGGAGCTCAAGGTCGGTGACCCCAAGGATCGGGGCGTGCAGGTCGGCCCCCTGGCGCGCGCCGACCTGGTGGACGACCTCGAGCGTCAGGTCAGAGAGTCGGTGCGGCTGGGCGCGCGGCCGTTGACCGGAGGCAAGCGCCTGGACGGCGCGGGTTACTTCTTCGAGCCGACGGTGCTCGCCGGCGTGCAGCCCGGCATGCCTGTGTATCGCGAGGAGACGTTCGGCCCGGTGGCCGCCGTGATCCGCGTGAGCGATGATGCGGAGGCCTTGCGAGTCGCCAACGATTCCGACTTCGGTCTTGGTTCGAGCATCTGGACGGCGGACGTCGACCGTGCGCGCCGGCTGGCCGAGCGTGTGGAGGCCGGCATGGTCTTCATCAACGGCATGGTCGCCTCGGACGCCCGTCTACCGTTTGGCGGCGTGAAGAAGTCGGGCTATGGTCGCGAGCTGTCGAGCTACGGGATGAAGGAGTTCACCAACATCCAGACGATCTGGGTGGGCCCCGCAAAAAACTAGCCGCCCCCTCGCCCGCATTCGACATTTCTGACGCCAACGGTATGCATCCCGCGCTTGCCAGACACGTGTTTGGCGTCAGACGTGTCGAATCACCGCCTTAACAGCGTGGGTTCGCAAAACCCCATGCAATCCCCACGCTTCAAATATGGCCCGCACGCCGTGCATCCCGCCCGAACTTACCAAGGGGCCATTCACCCTCGAGGAGGCACGCGCGGCTGGGCTCACGCTCAGCGCGCTCACCAGCAAGGCCTGGCGACGGCTCGGCGCCGAGCTCTACTGCTTGGCACAGCTCAAAGAGGATCCATGGCAGCTGCTTTCGGCATGGCAGCGCTCGCTCCCGGCTGAGGCTGTCTTCGCCGGCGGAACCGCGGCCTGGCTGTTCGGCCTCGACGTCGAGCCGATCGACCCCGTCGAGATCGTGGTGCCACCGGAGTCGGGCATCCGTCCGCGGGTTGGTCTCGCCGTGCGTCGCTGTGAACTGCTGCCGGCTGAGATTGTCTCTATCCGCGGGCTGCGCGCGACAGCACTGCCTTTTACACTCGCCGGACTCTGTTTGCGGCGGCCGGCGGTCGAAGCCCTTGTCGCCATCGATATGGCGGTGCGGGCCGGGCTCACCGATGGGGCCGCTCTGGGTCGCTACGCCGAGGCGGCGATGGGTCGCCACGGTGCCGGCAGACTGCGTGCGCTGGCCGCGTTTGCGGCACCCGCGGAATCGCCGATGGAAACTCGGCTCCGTTGGCTTTTGATCCAGGCCGGCCTGCCGCCACCCGAAATCCAGACGAACCTCCAAGACAGCAGGGGGCGGTTCATCGGCAGGGCCGACCTCTATTACCCGGCGGCGAAGCTCATTCTCGAGTACGACGGCGGCAACCATCGGGAGCGACTGGTCGAGGACGATCGCCGCCAGAATCTGCTCATCAATGCTGGATTTCGGCTCCTACGCTTCACCGCGACGGACGTCTACAATCGCCCGGAAGTCGTCGAGGGGCAGGTATGTGGAGCGCTGGTCAGCGGTTCGTTTCGCGTCGAACGAAAAGCGTCGTCCCCACGATCAAGAAGACACCGAGCATCAGCGCCAGGACCGCGACATTGGTGACCGGATTCAACAGCACCACCCGCTCATAGTCGCGCGAGCCCGCGAAGACAACCCCCCGCGCGAGGTCGATCACGTACCGCATCGGCGAGGCGAGGGAGAGGACTTCGAGGTACCACGGGAGGTTGTTGATCGGGCTTATCAACCCCGCCAGGAAGTACTGCGGCAGGAAGACGAAGTTGAAGATCTGGTTGGAAGCTCGCGAGTCGGTCATCGTGTTCAGCAGCAAAAGGCCAAACGATCCGCCCATGAAGCAGGACAGCAGCGCCACCGGCACCAACAGGGCCAGGGCCGTGGCGGTCAGCGGGACCCGGAGGATGGCGGCGAACACAACCATTGGCACCACCTGCATGACGGCGACGAGCGTCTCGCCCAGGATCTTCCCGAACACGATCGAGTATCGCGAGACGGGAGAAACGAACATCTCCTGTGCGAAGTCGTTCTGACGATCGTCCATCAGCGACGTCAAGCCCTGCGCGGTCGACTGGAAGAGCGTCATCCCCAGGAAGCCGGTGAACGTGAAGCCGATGAAGTTGAAGCCGGCTGCCTTGCCGAGGTTGAGCTGCAGGGTCCCGCCGAGCAGGAAGATCGTCACGAACGGGAAGATGCCCGCGGCGATCATCCGGCCGGGGTCGCGAAAGAACTTCAGCAGGTCCCTGCCCGCGAGCGCGATGACGACGTTCACCTCATGCATCGCTGCTCGCCAAAATGCGGAGGTAGGCATCCTCAAGGCTCGCTGACTCGGTCCGAAGCATGGTCAGCGGCTGGCCGATGCCGTGGACGACCTCGTATGCCGTGAGCCGGTCGAGGCTGACGTCGAAATGGCGGTCTTCCGTGAACGACAAATGCATCTGGCGAAGTCGCCGCCTCAGCGCGTCGCGGTCGGCCGCGTCGATGATCAAGCGCTCATGCACCAGCTGTGCTTTCACATCTCGGGGCGAGCCGATGGCGACCACATGGCCGTGGTCGAGGATGCAGACCCGGTCGGCGTCCTCGGCCTCGTCCAATTGGTGGGTCGTGAGGCAGATGGTGAGCTCGTGCTGCCGCCTGAGCTCCTCGATGTACTGCCAAAGCGTCCGCCGGCTGGCCACGTCAAGGCCCCTGGTGGGCTCGTCCAGGAAAAGGATGCGCGGATGATGCATCAGCCCCCGGATGATCTCGAGCTTGCGCTGCATGCCGCCGGACAGCCGACGAACCGGCTTGAACACGTCGGCGCCGAGCGCGACCATCTCGGCCAGCTCACGGACCTGCTGCCGGTAGGCGGACGGCATCAAGCGATAGAGGGGGCGATATGGGTAGAGGCCGTAAAGGACCGCGTGGAAGCGGACGTTTTCCTCGCCGGTCAGGTTCATGTCCAGCGAGGGGTTCTGGAAGATGATGCCGACGTGGCGGCGCACAGTGCTGGCCTCTCGGACGATGTCGTGGCCCGCGATGAGCACCCTCCCTGAAGTCGGCGCCAGCGTCGTGGTGAGAATCGAGATGGTCGTGGTCTTGCCGGCGCCGTTGGGCCCGAGGAGAGCGAAGAATTCCCCTGGCTCGACCTCGAACGAAATTCCGTCAACCGCGTTGACCTTGCCTTTTCGGTATCGCTTGACGAGGTCGCGGACCTCGATCGCTGGTGCCATTTCGGCCCTAAGACTTCCTCGTCGCCGCGAGATGCTTGCGCGCCAGCACCGAGTACGAGTCCTTGAGCGCGTCCTTGGGATCGAAATTGAGGCTGCGCGCTTTCTCGGGCAGCACCTCGAGCGGCCCTTCGAGCTCCACGAAAGAGCCGAACTCGAGCGAGTCGAGCGTGACGGTGACGACACCGTCGAGAGTCCACATCACGCGGTGCTTCTTGTAGGTGAACTCGACGTGAAAGCCGAGCTCGGTGAGCAGGTCGAGAGTCGCATGGGCGTCCTTGACCTCGACCTCGGTCTCTTCGCGCACCTTGACGCCGCCGACGAACTTGGCCGGCCCCTTCGCGGTGAGCACACCGCGCGGGCCGCCGTTCAGCACGCGGAGTCTCAGCGTGGTCCGGCGAGTGGACTTGCCGGGGCCGTCGAAGCGATAGTTCTCTTCGTCGTATTTACCCTCGAGCCGCGCGCCCCTCTTGCGCAGCAGAGTGCGCAGCCGCGCGTGGTCGGCAGGCCCCGAGACGCGGAACTTCAGCTCACATTCGAGACTGCGATCGCGCGGGCGATGGTGGGGACGGGTCCTGGCCACGGAGGGGAGATTATCCCCTCTTACTGTGACTAGGCCGCAGCTCCTTTATTGATCCGGTACAGCGAGCTGGTCACGGCGGTGCATTCGTCCTCGACGTAATCGAGCCCGGCCGCCTCGGCGATCCGCCGTGCCTCGTCCGACCGGATGTCGAGCTGCAGCCAAAGAGCTTTCGCGCCGACCGCGACCGCCTGCCTCGCGATGTCCGGCGCGTCCGCCGCGGGCCTGAACACATCGACCAGGTCGATGTTCTCGGGCACCTCGGCCAGAGAGCGGTAGACACGCTCGCCGAATAGGGTGTCGGCGTACGGATTGATGGGGATGATCCGGAAGCCGCGCTTCTGCAGGCCCACGGGCACCGAACCGCCCGCTTTGCTCGGGTCGCGCGACGCGCCCACCACGGCGATCACGGTCGCTCCTTCGAGAATCTCCCGTCCGGACTTGCTCACAACCATCTCAAAGCCTCGCGGCTCACCGGTTTGTTCCCTGTTGAGCTAGCCGGAGAGTCGCGTCAGCCGGACGATGGGGATCTCGCGATCCGTCTTGGTCGGATACTTGCCGTACTGGGCCGAGATGCCTGCGATGCGAGCCAGGGCTTCTTCGCGCTCACGCCCGTGCAGAGAATCGCCTCGGACCTTCATCCTCCGGCTACCCACCTCGAGCCAGATCTCGTCCGGGTGCTCGACCATGTTGTTGAACCACGACGGATGAGTGGCGGATCCACCCTTTGACGCGACGACAAGCCAGGCGTCGTCCCCGTCGGCAAAGCCGCCGAGCGAGACCGTGCGCTCCAAACCCGACCGCGCCCCCTTCGTCGTCAGCAGGACCACCGGGAACCCCATCATGGTGGCCATCCGGTTCTTGCCACCGGTCTTGCGATAGGAGTTGATCGACCGCTTGGCGAGTGGCTCGATCAGCCTGGCGAGAAACTTCCCGCCAGGCATCTCGGTGCCATAGGTACCCTCAGGCGTCTTCTGAATGGGCACGCTCAGGCTGCTTCGGTCTTCGCGCGCGCGATGGGCTCGAGCGCGAACTGCAGCACTTCCTCGACACGGCTCGCGAGGTGGAACTTCATCTCGTCGCGCACGCTCTCGGGGACGTCATCGATGTCCTTCTCGTTGCGCTTGGGGAGGATGACCTCCTTCAGCCCCATCCGGTGAGCCGCCAGCACCTTCTGCTTGACGCCTCCGATGGGTAGGACCAGGCCCTGCAGCGTGACCTCGCCGGTCATGCCGACCGTGCTCCGGACGGCGCGGCCCGTGAGCAGGCTCACGATCGCGGTCGTCATGGTCACGCCGGCCGACGGACCGTCCTTGGGCACGGCGCCCGCGGGCACGTGGATGTGAAACGCCTTCTCGATCGAGTCGGTCTCGATGCCGAGTTCGGCTGCGTGCGACCGCACGTACGAAAGGGCGATCTGCGCCGATTCCTTCATCACGTCGCCGAGCTGGCCCGTGAGGATCAGGCTGCCCTGGCCCTTCGAGGCCGAGGTGGCCGTCGCCTCGACGAACAGCACGTCTCCGCCGGAGCCGGTCACCGCGAGACCCGTGGCAACGCCTGGAACCGCGGTCCGAGCCGCGACTTCGTTGTCGAACTTGGGCTTGCCCAGGAACTCGCGCACGCGCCGCTGGGTGATCTCCACCGGCGGGGTAAGCGCCTCGGTGGCGATCTTGGTCGCGACCTTGCGGGTGATCTTGCCGAGCTCGCGCTCGAGGTTCCGCACGCCGGCCTCACGAGTGTGGTCGGTGATCACGCTCATGACGGCCTCGTCGGTCACGGTGACCTCGTCTACATTCAATCCCGCCTGCTTGACCTGTCGCGGCAGCAAGTGGTCCTTCGCGATCGCGATCTTCTCCTGCTCGGTGTAGCCGTCGAGCCGGATCAGCTCCATGCGGTCCAGCAGCGGCGCGGGGATGGTCTCCGACACGTTGGCGGTCGGGATGAACAGCACCTCCGACAGGTCGAGGTCGACCTCCAGGTAGTGGTCTCGGAAAGTGTTGTTCTGCGCGGGGTCGAGCACCTCCAGCAGCGCCGCTGAGGGGTCGCCCCTCCAGTCGCTGCCCACCTTGTCGATCTCGTCCAGCATGATCACCGGGTTCTTGGTCCCGGCCTCCTTCAGTGCGCGCACGATGCGGCCCGGGAGTGCGCCGACGTAGGTGCGCCGGTGGCCGCGGATGTCCGCCTCATCGCGGATGCCGCCGAGCGACACACGCGTGAACTTGCGGCCGAGGGCGCGGGCGACCGACTCGCCCAGCGAGGTCTTGCCGACACCGGGAGGGCCGACAAGGGTGATGATCGCGCCGGAGCCACGCCCGCCGAGGACTTCGAGGCCTCGCTCCTTGCGCAGCTTGCGGACCGCGAGGAACTCGATGATCCTCTCCTTCACGTCGGCCAGGCCGGTGTGGTCCTGGTCGAGGATTCGGCGCGCTTCGCCGAGGTCGTAGTTGTCATCGGAGCGCACGTTCCATGGGATGTCCAGCATCCAGTCGAGGTAAGTGCGGATCCAGCCGTACTCGGGGTTCTGCTCGCTGGTGCGCTCCAATCGGCCCAGCTCGCGCTCGACCTCCACCAGCACCGCTTCCGGCATGCCGGCCTTGACGACCCTTTCGCGGTACGTCGCGACGACATCGCTGCCGCCTTCGTTCAGCTGCTTCTTGATCGCCTCCATCTGCTGGCGCAGCAGGAACTCGCGTTGGGTCTTCTCCATGCCCTCGGCGACGTCGCTCCGGATCTTCTCCTTGAGCGAGGCATCCGCGAGGATCTGCTTCATCCAGCCGATCAGCTTGGTCAGGCGCTCTTCCAGGTCAACGGTCTCGAGCACCTCGAGCTTTTGGTCGGTGGTCAGGTCAGGCGAGTAGCCAGCGAGGTCGGCCAGGTGGCCGGGCGTCTTGGCGGCGCGAAGGAACTGAACAACCTGCGGGACTCCGCGTGACTCGACCAGGTTCTCGAGCATGGCGCGGTATTCGCGAGAAAGCTCGATCGCCTTAGGGCTGGCGGGGTCCGGGTCAGCCAGCGCCTCGGCCTTGACCCAGAGCGCCCCGCCGATGTCGGCCTGGCCGCTGCCCAGGCGCGCGCGGTACTCCCCGCGAAGCATGAAGGCCTCGGCGCCGGTCGGAAGCTCGGCGGAGTCACCCAGGCGGGCGACGGTGCCGATGGTGCCGTACTTCCCCTCGATCCGGGGGACGAGCAGGATCAGCCGGCCGCCCTGGCGGGCGGCTTCGATGGCGGCCTTCGCCGTATCGCCTTCGACGGCGAGGGTGACGGTCATGTGCGGGAGGACGACCACGTCGTCCATGGGCATTACGGGGAGCAGTTCGTTGGTTGGCATCTTGGGGTCTCCTGGGTCCGATGGGTTCACAGCTAAGGAACGTTTTTCCCACCCTGGCTAATTCCCAATCGCCTCGGGAAACTGGGCGCCCCACACCGCCGGCGCATGCGGCGCGGGCGGAGCTCCCCACGTGGTGGAGAGCCTAGACCCGGTTGGCGGTCCCGGAGGCGGCGCTGCGCCGCGACAGGGCGTCGATCGACACCGCCGCCAGCAGGACCAGGCCGGTGACGATATCGATCCTCTGCACGTCGTAGTTCTGCAGGTACATGCCGTTGTCGATGGCGCCGATGAGCAGGCCGCCAAGGACCCCATGGATGACCTTGCCGCGGCCGCCGAACAGGCTCGTGCCGCCGATGACCGCCGCGGCGACGGCGAAGAGGACGAACTGGCCGCCCTGCACGTTGTTGGACATGCC